>JAVFAP010000446.1:0-4058 GCA_034002445.1 bacterium
GGCCCGGGAGACCCGGCCGTCCGGAGGGGGAACGCCGCCCCGGCATGAGAAGTCCAATGGGGCCCTTTGGCGAACCGGGGATGCGCGGCCCCCGGGGTACACGCGGTCCTGGGGGTCCTGGTGGATGTGGGGGGATGGACTTTGGCTTTTCTCTCGCCTCGTGGATCGAAGGCCGTTATCAATCAGTGCAGGATCAGTTGGATGGCAAAACAGAAGGAACCGTCTTGAAGATGCGTGGCCCAGGTGGCGGTCCCCAAGGCGGTCCCGGCGGATTTGGACCGGGCATGTTCCTGGGCCCCCAACTTTTAACTCATCTCGATCAAGACCAAAACCACCTTGTGAATCTCTCCGAGATCAAGGCAAGTTGGAACCGATGGGAAACCACATGGGATAGCGACAAGGACAACTTCTTGACAGAAAAGGAGTTAAACCAAGGCCTAGCCCAGTTGTTTCCTATGCCCGACCTAGGACCGATGGGTCCCCCGGCGGGTTTCCATCCCGGGATGATGCTGATCCAGCCCTTGATGAAAAAGGCGGATGGGCAAGGCAAACTCCATCCTGCTGCCGCGGCCCAATTGTGGGAAGAATGGTTTACCACTTGGGACAGCGATCAGAGTGACACATGGACAGAGCAAGAAATCATCACGGGGCTCAACCAAGTGGTGGGGACTCCTCCCGGATTCGGCCCACCGCCTGGGTTTTGATGGCAGGGTATCAATGGACCGGTGGAGGGTTATCTCTTCACCGGTCCGTTGGTTATTTACACAAGAAGGCAGCATCCGATCCAAAGAGAATCGGGCATAAGGTTTGAATAATTGATTTTGTCTCTTTTCTAATCCATTTTTTTCTGCAAAATAAACGATCAAAAATATTTCAACGTAGGGGAGAAATGATGAAGCGACTCACCGTATTGTCAATTTTTCTATGTATCATGGGGGTACTCCTCAGTGTGTACCCAGGCAGCATCCCGGCCGCGGAGAATGTGCTGATCATCCACGCCGACGAAGGCACGGAGACCATCAATCCCAACATCTACGGCCACTTTGCCGAGCACTTGGGCGGATGTATCTATGGGGGCCTCTGGGTGGGCGAAGACAGCCCCATCCCCAACACCCGTGGAATCCGGAATGATGTGGTTCAGGCGCTGAAGGATTTGGACATCCCGGTTTTGCGCTGGCCCGGCGGATGCTTCGCGGATGAGTACCACTGGATGGATGGGATCGGTCCCCGAGACCAGCGTCCCGCCATGGCCAATACCCATTGGGGGATGGTGGTAGAAAACAACCATTTCGGCACCCACGAATTCATGGATCTGTGCGAGCAGCTTGGCACCGAGCCCTATATCAGCGGGAATGTGGGCAGCGGATCGGTGATGGAAATGCAACAATGGGTGGAGTACCTCACGTTCGACGGCAAAAGCCCGATGGCCGATTTGCGCCGCCAAAACGGGCGGGAAGAACCGTGGAAAATCAAGTACTGGGGTGTGGGCAACGAAAACTGGGGCTGCGGGGGCAACATGACGCCCGAGTATTACGCAGACTTGTATATCCAGTTCCAGACCTATCTGCGCAATTTTTCTGGCAACCGGCTCTTCAAGATCGCCTGCGGGTCGTATGGGACGCGGATGGATTGGACCGAAGTGCTGATGAAAAAAGCGAAGAACCACATGCAGGGACTCAGCCTCCATTATTATTGTGGTTCGGGTCGGCGAAGCCGTTCGGCAACCCAGTTTGATGAAGGGGATTGGTTTGGGCAGTTGAAACGCGCCATCGAATTGGACACGATCCTTACCGCACATTCCGCCATTATGGATCAGTACGACCCCGATAAGCGGGTCGGGCTGATGGTGGATGAATGGGGCGCGTGGCACGAGGTGGAGCCTGGCACCAATCCAGGTTTTCTTTACCAGCAAAACTCGCTGCGGGACGCATTAGTGGCGGCCGCCAGCCTCAACATCTTCAACAACCATTGCGAGCGGGTGGAGATGGCAAATATCGCCCAGACCGTCAACGTGCTGCAAGCCATGGTGTTAACCCAAGACGAGAAGATGCTCCTAACCCCCACCTATCATGTCTACCATATGTTCAAGGTGCATCAAGACGCGCTTTGGCTTCCCATTTTTTTGAAGACGCAGGATTATCGGCTGGGGAATGAGTCAATGCCCGCGTTGAACGCCTCCGCGTCCATGGATCAAAACGGCAAAATCCATATTTCGCTCTGTAATATGGATCCGAACCAATCGGTCACCCTGCAATGCCGGTTGGCCGGGAAGGATGCCAAATCGGTCAGTGGTCAAATTCTGACCTCGGATTTGATGACCGCTCACAATACCTTCGAGAATCCTGCCGTGGTTCAACCCGCCCCATTTACTGGATTTCAGGTGGAAAACAACCAACTTTCGATCACCATGCCCGCCAAATCGGTGGTGGTACTCGCGGTGGAATAAGCCATCCAGGAACAACCCAATTTCTGCAAGGGGCGGCCCATCAGCCGCCCCTTTTTTCTATTCCCCCTTCTTTCCCAAAAAAACCACTTGCAATTTACTAATTTTTTCGATTGAATAGAGCCAAGATCTTAGCTTACTTGATTTAGTGAACTTCTTTATTGATTCATGCCTGGTTTGGAACCTACATATTCCTGTTGGAACAGGGGACACGCTCATGAGAAAAATTTTTGGTTTACTGGTTTATCTTGGCATCCTCGGCGGCTTGATGTTATCCGTCGAGGCGCAAATTATCCGGCCCACTCCCACCCCCATCCTGCCCAGTACGGAAAGTTGTGTAACGGCGGGAGATTATTATCAACTGCCCGCGTCGAGTCTTAAACTTGTCGATCTTAAAGCAGTTCAGATTTCGGCTGCGGTGATGCTGGGAGGGAGGCTTTCTCCCCTCTCGGTGGGGGAATGCTCCGGCATCAAAGGGTTGGATATCATCATTCCCTGGTCAGAAAGCACAGCAGAAACCTTGGCCGCCATCACCTGGAGCCGCATTGTCTGCAACGGTCTCCCACCCCAGAAAGTCAGTATCACCCTCAGTCATGGGACCGCGCTGACGCTGGTCGCGTATAATGAGAAAGGGGTGGTGGTGGATAAACTCTCCACCCGGGCCGCCTCCACGGCGGCGGTAACCTATAGTCTGAGCAGTGAGGATGGCATTCGCCGTATCGAGATGGTCGGGGCGGAAATTTGCATCAGCCGAATCTGCTGGCTTTGCCGCATCCCCGTCGATGAGCCGACACCGACCCCAACGCCCACGCTGACTCCAACACCGACGCCCATCCCCAGTGATTATACCTGTATCAATCCATCCCAATTTCTTCAATTGAACCAAAGTTCAGATACCTTCTCACTCAATGCCATAACCGTGCATGCCGCCTTGGATGCATCGGGCGCGGTGGTTCCCCTCACGACCGCCAATTGCACGGATGACAAACGGACCAGTATTTTTATCCCCTGGTCGGAAGATACAGCAGGCCAACTGGCGAGTATCGAATTCTCGGAAAAATTGTGCAACGGTCTCTTACCCACCGAAGTTCAATTGATCGTGCGGCATGGAAACCATGCCAAGTTTATCGCCTATGATAGCGCAGGGACGATCGTCGATAGTCAGGCGGCCGCCGATGATTCCTCGATTCAAACCATCACCTTAAAGAGCCCCACAGGCATCCGGCTTATTGAAATCATTGGATCGGAAATCTGCCTGATCGATATCTGCTGGCGGTGTGAACCGTATGAAGAGCCAGTTCAAAAGGCGGAGTGGGTTCCCATCGATCCCAACGCGCGGCCGGGCCAACCCATTCAAGTCGTGGTGGAAAGCGCCAACGAAAGCGAAACCCAATTGGTACTGAAGATTCCTGGCTTTTGGCGGACTCTGGTCAAGTATGGGGGCCGTGTTTTCACCAAGATCGAGTTTCCCCGGGTCGGCTCGCTGGCAGGCAGTGGATTCTCGGAAGGCAAAGAATGGTTCCAATTCCCCAGCCGCCTAACCGCGCCGTCGTTGTCTTCCAGCCGGTACAGTAACGCGCTGGCGATTCGGATCAATCAACCCATCTTCCCTGCG
>JAVFAP010000447.1:0-4049 GCA_034002445.1 bacterium
ATACATCGACGCCTATTTTGTGTATGGAGGCACGGGTGCCAATGTGCTGGGATTGCAGCAGGTACTCAAACCCTACCAGGCGGTGCTTTGTGCGCAAAGCGCACATATCCACAACGACGAATGTGGAGCGCCCGAACGCATGACGGGTTGCAAAATGCTTCCCATCCCCTGTCCCCACGGCAAACTGACGATCGATGCGATCAAGCCCTGTCTGCATGGCATCGGAGTCGAGCACCATGTGCAACCCCGGGTGATCTCCATTTCACAAGCGACCGAGTTCGGGACAGTCTACACTCCCTACGAATTGAAAACGTTGGCTGATTTTTCCCATGCCAACGGCCTGCTGCTGCATGTGGATGGGGCCCGGCTGGCTAACGCCGCTGCCTATCTGGAGGCGGGCTTGGGTGAGATTACCCAGGATGTGGGAGTGGATATTCTTTCCTTTGGCGGCGCCAAGAACGGGATGATGGTGGGGGAATGTGTTCTCTTTTTCGAAAAAAGCCTTTCCAGCGATTTTAAGTATATCCGCAAACAAGGCATGCAATTGATGGCCAAAATGCGCTTTCTCGCCGCCCAGTTCATCGCTTACCTGAGCGAGGACCTGTGGCTGAACAATGCCCGGCATGCCAATGCCATGGCCCGTTTTCTGGCTGTCCATCTCGCCGATATCCCCGAGGTGCAGCTGACTCACCCGGTGGAGACCAACGCGGTGTTTGCCACCTTGCCCGCTGATTGGATTGCTCCGCTGCAGCAGGAGGTGTTCTTCTACACCTGGAACGAAGAGATCCACGAAGTCCGCTGGATGACCTCGTTCGATACCACCGAAGCGGATGTCATGAACTTTGTCCAAAAAATCAAAGCCGTGCGCAACGCCGCGCAACGGACCGAAGGTCAATGCTAAACCAAAGTCATTATTATCCGATGGAACGATCACAACACAGAAACGCGAATTGCCTGTCGAAGACAGATCAATTGATTAATCGAAAGGAAATCCCATGAAGCACTTGGTTTTATCCACTCTTTTTGCCCTATGTACTGTGGCTTTCCCTGCGAAGGATGTTCAAGGCGCGGATCGCCAAGCCGATTCCCATACCCCCTCCTCGGGAGAAATCCAGCAGGTCGAACAATGGGATCTCTTCGAGGTGACACTCCGCGGACCGAGCGAGGGAAATCCGTTTGTGGATGTGAACCTGTCTGCTCGGTTTACCTGTGGAGATCAGAAAATCACTGTTCCCGGCTTCTATGATGGCAATGGGATCTATCGCATCCGCTTTTCCCCGCCGACCCAGGGGGCGTGGCGATATCAAACGAGCAGCAATAGAGAGCAACTTGACGCGCAAGAGGGAGAATGTCTTGCGGTGGCGCCGACGGGTTCGAATCATGGACCGGTCCAGGTGTGGGATACCTACTTTTTCCGCTATGCGGACGGCACCCCGTATTTCCAAGTCGGAACGACCTGCTATGCCTGGGCGCACCAAGGCGACGCGATGGAAGAACAGACTCTGGCAACGCTCAAAAACGCGCCTTTCAATAAAATGCGGATGTGTGTGTTCCCCAAATCGTATACTTACAATCAAAATGAACCTCAATACTATGCCTATGAAGGTACCCCGCCGAAAGACTGGGATTTTACCCGGTTCAACCCCGAATTCTGGCGCCATTTTGAGAAACGAGTGGGGCAGTTGCGGGATCTGGGGATCGAGGCGGATATCATCCTCTGGCATCCCTATGATCGCTGGGGCTTTGCCGAGATGGGCCGCGAACACGATGAACGCTATCTGCGCTATGCCATCGCCCGGCTTGGTGCCTACCGGAATGTCTGGTGGTCGCTTGCCAACGAATATGACCTGATGGCTCCTGACGCCATGGCGGGTCATCGCGGAGACAAGGAGATGACGGACTGGGACAATTTCTTTCAAATCTTACAGAAAGAGGATGTCCATCAGCGGCTGCGAGGCATTCATAACTGCCGGGGCTTCTATGACCACTCCCATCCCTGGGTTACCCACGTCAGCGTGCAAAACTGGGACCTTCCGCGCGTGCGCGAGTGGCGACAACAGTACAAAAAACCAGTGGTAGTTGATGAATGCGGGTATGAAGGCAATGTTCCACAGGGCTGGGGCAACTTGACCGCCCAGGAACTGGTCCGCCGCTTCTGGATCGGCATGATGAATGGGGGATCTGTCGGGCATGGCGAAACCTATCAACATCCAGAAGAGATCCTGTGGTGGTCCAAGGGTGGGGTCCTGCATGGCCAAAGTCCTGTGCGGATCCAATTTCTGAAAGAGATCATCGAGGGCATGCCCTTCCAGCACATGCCACCGGATTATACCCATCACCCGGCGGTTAATATTCTGGCACAGCCGGGGAAACAGTACCTGATCTACTTTACGGAAAAGAAGCCGGTAACACTCGACCTGCCCGGTGACCGTCCTTACAAACTCGATATCATCGATCCCTGGGAAATGAAAGTTTGGCAAACCGGTTCGGTCAATCCAGGGCAATTCCATTTCATGCCACCCAAACAGGATTCCGCGATCCGGCTGACGCTGTATTCACCCGGCGAAAAAATCCGTCCCACCGCGCAAGCCACCGCCGATCAGACCGAGGGCATCGCTCCATTGAAAGTCCGATTCTCTACCCCGTGGAAGCAGCAATGCTACTGGGATTTCGGTGATTTGGGCCATTCAACCGAGAGTTCCCCCACCTTCACTTTTGAGCAGCCGGGCGTATACACGGTGGTTCTGACCGTGACAGACAGCGATGGCAATGCAGGCAGTTCCATGCTGCCCATCTTTGTCGATCGCCGATCGGATGAGCCGGTGGTCCGCTTTGGCTTCGCGGACGGCAACCATCCCCAGGCCACCCTGCATGGCGGCGAGGTGACGAGAACGCCGGATGGAGCGTACGATTTGGGTAACGATGCCCCCTTCTCGTGGATTCAAGTTGGAGAGGCACCGCTGACAGACCTGGAAGGTGCCCAGTCCTTCACCGTCATGGGGTGGCTGAACGCCGCGAACCTGCAGGTGGGTGCCGGAGGCAATCGGATCCTCTTCAGCCTGCAAAACAATCGTTCCGGGATCGATATCGTCCATCACGCGGATGGACGGCTGCGTCTGGCCGTCAACGAATGGCCGGATGCGATCGAGAATGACAGCTCCCCAGGGAAAGTGGAGATCGGCAAATGGCTCTTTTTTGCGGTCACCTACGATGCGACCAAGGAAAGCGACAGCGTTTGCTGGTATTTCGGTGATGAAAACACGCCCGCCCAGTTGGATCGCAAGACGAACTACACCAATGGCCCCGTGGGGGAAGGCAGTGGAGATTTGGTGATTGGAAACTTCAACAAGACACTTCAAGGCGCCGGGCTGGATCGCCAGTTCCGAGGCCAGATTCGCGCTCTCCAGATTTTTGCCAGCCGAATCGGGACGCGTGGCGCACTACCACTTGAGAGAATCCAGGAACTCCAGAAGAAATAGGATGCATACGGATACCACCATGTACCCCATAATACGATTTAACCAAAATGCTGAATGCCCGATATTTGGTTAGCGAAGCAGGGAATCCGCGCCAGCGGATGGAACGCTGGCGCGGCATGGGGCCACCCGACGCCATACGATGGATGAATATACCAATCTCACTGCGCATCTCTGGTGAACTACACTTGCTGCGCTCACTTTGAGTCCCTCCTGCGGCCCCACCGGTCCCATTTCCTATTTCTACAACCGATCCTGCAAGATTCTTCGATTTTATGACAATATAATATAAAAATTTAAAAAAGTTGTTGACAACCTATTCAATCAATGGTACATTTGAAATTATGATTTGTAATATTCCTTAAGGCGATTGGTTTGACATACGAATGCAATCTGATTCCGGCAGGCTTCTGTCTCGCCGGGGATCGTTTGGATTAGGCTGCGTTTCACAGGGGCAAGGTGTTGTCCCTAGGGCAATGGCTTTATCCGGAAAGACAGAAATTCTCTTGGGAATCGGCAGGGTGTATCCCTGCTCATCATACAGAAGGAGGGTTCTCCATGAACCAACCGAAA
>JAVFAP010000448.1:0-4025 GCA_034002445.1 bacterium
GAAATCATCGTGGTTGTCAAAAACCTGAATCGTGATGGGTTTTTGCAGGGTGATTTCGTATTTTTCCTCAAAGACTGCCACTGCCTCGTTCAGTAATTTCCGCATGGGGCCATGCAGCGCGGCAGTCTCTTTGTGAGGCAGTTGCAGGATAAAGGCGTCGGTTTCGATCCGCTCGAAAGCGTGGATGGAGTCGAGAAGATTAAGCAAGTTGTAGACCTGCACATCGTAGGCATTTGCGGCAAAAACCCTTTCCAGTTCTCCCTTGGCTTTGTCATCTTGGCCTAGGCGGAGTAGATCCAGCGCATACTGGGTCCGCGCCTCGGTGTCTTCAGGATTGATCGTCACGGCCTTTTCTTGCATGGCGGCGCCATCGCTAAAACGGTAATGCCGGGAGGCCGTCTTGCCGGGGATGGAGTACGCGATAGAACCGCGCGGATTGCGGGCCAAGATTTTTTCCTGGATCGCCTGCATGGCGTCCAGGTCGTCTTCCAGGTAGTGCAAGGCGGCCTGGTAGGCGTTGAGTTCGGGGTGGCTGGGATTGATTTTCAGCGCGATATCAAGAAGGCGCCGCGCTGCCGGGGTATCGCCCAAATCCAGCAGATTCTTGGTTTGGATGGCGATCGCACCAAAATGGCGGGGATCGAGTTGGATCAGGGATTCCAGCACCGCGCTCAGGCGGGGATCACTGGCTTTATCGTAACAGGTGGCCAGCCCGGCGAGGGCTTCGATGTGCTGGGGGTCTTCTTCCAAAATCTGGAGCAGATATTTTTCCGCCAGGTCATAGGCGTTGTGGCGTGAGGCCAGATCGGCGGCGGCCAGCAAAACCGGGGCGCTGCCGGGAAAGTTGCGCAACAAGACCGTATAAAAGTTGGAGAGCAGGCGTTTGGGATCCTCGCCCAGCACTTCTGCGATCCGGCCTACCGCCGCTAGATTCTCATCGGGGAGGAAAAAAGACCAGCGGTGGCTTTCCTGCAAATCCAAGAGGCTAAGGATGCGCAAGGCTTCGTTGGGATGGCCCGTGGTTTCGTAGAGATTCGCCAGGCGCCATAAAAATACCGGCTCCGAGTATGCCGCGACCACCTCTTCCATCGCCGCGATGGCTTCTTCGGTTCGGCCGATATGAGCCAGGATCGCGGCGCGATCAGAGCACCAGACCATGTAGCGGAACGAGCGCGATTCCTGCAAATCCGCCCGCTCGGCTATATGGGCGTCTATTTGTCGCATCGCCTCTTCGTAGCGGCCCTCGCGAAAGGTATCACGGTACACCTCATACGGGGCGACATGATGGCCCGAGGTCAAGGGAAACGCGGCCCCATCCATCCCCAGAGAGACGAACCAGACCAGGCAGAAAAGTAATTGTTTCATCCATCACGCTCCACGCTTTCTGCATTATTTGTCGCATCCCTCGACAATTTTGTTTCCCCCTCGATAGCCGGTGTGAAGAAGGGGCTTGACCCAGCCCCTTCGCGGTCTGTTCTGGTTACCGCTGCCGGGCTTTCCACAGCGGTAGAAGATCTTTCCAGCCGATCAGGTGGATATTCTGCTCTTCGATGAACGTTTTCATCTCCGGCTTGGTGAATACGTTGAATTCCGCCAGGCGCTTGGGGTACGAACCGGTGATCGCCTGGTATTCCTTGGATTCATCCGCCAAGTGGACGATCACCAGCGAGACACCTGGTTTGAGGTCGGCGATCAATTTCTTATACGCTGCCTCGTAGTCTTCCACGGGGGTATCCGGGATGGAGGGTAAGGCGTCCAGAAGGGGGATATTGCGCTTTTCCATCTCGGAGGATAATTGCACAAACGCTTCCCGCCCTTCTTCCCCGATCTCTTCCAGCAATTCTAGACTGGGCCGGAAAAACATGAATGGAATATCATACTCTTCCGCCAGGCGTAGGGCGACTTGGAGATACTCTGGATTGTAGTACAGGGTGCCCATGTGCGAATCCAGGTGGGTCGGGTTGAGGCCATGCTGGAGGGCGAAATTGATCTGCGCGCGCAGTTCGGTTTCGACCTCGGTAGCCGTGGCGTGCTGGTAGACTTGGCGTACCCCGTGGTGCATATAGCCTTCGGCGTCAAAGAGGCCCTTGACGAGGGAGATCGGGGCCAGCGGGGTCCAGCGGTAGGTTTTCCATTCGGAGGTCAGGGTCAGGTGGATCCCCAAATCCGCCTCGGGATGCGCCTTGGCGTAGGCGGCGGTTTCCAAGAACCAGGGGCAGGGAACCATGACACTGCCGCATGTCACCATGCCATGCTCAAACGCTTCAAACGCGGCGGTGTTGGCGGAATGGCACATGCCGATGTCGTCACCGTGGATAATCAGCAAGCGGGCATCGGCGGGATAGCCCAGCCGTTCGGCCACGGTTTCGGCCTGCAATCCTACCGCACTCCATACCATCAGGGCAACGACCAGCACTTGGGTATTCAACATAGGTTTCACCTCGACATAAACAGGAACTGAGTTGGATAATCCAATGATCCTATCTTGCCATGCCTTGGGGGAGAATCCAATCCCGGCGTATCCAAGAAGCGGGGCGCGATGGTGGAACCGTTTCTTTTCATTCGGTTCTGTTTTAAGATGCAGGCATTCCAAGAGATGGAGAATCGTCCGATGAGACCGTTTTTTTCTTTTTTCCTGCTGTTTAGTTTTTGTTTTTCCATGGGGTTTGCCCAAGAACGGGACGCCACCTGGTTTCGCGAAGCGAAATTTGGGGTGTTTGTCCATTATCTGGGAGGGGGGCCTGAGTGGAACGCCCAGGTGGAGCGTTTTGATGTCAAAACGTTTACCGACCAAATCGTGCAAACCAAGGCGGGGTATGTGATGTTTACCCTGGGGCAAAATTCTGGCTATTATTGCAGCCCCAACGCCACGTATGAGAAACTCGCGGGGTACGAGCCAGGCCAGCGTTGTGCCCCGCGCGATCTCCCCATGGAAATCGCGGATGCTTTGGCGAAGCACGACATTCGGCTGATACTGTACTTGCCCTCGCGCTCACCCCAACAGGACGCGCAGGCAATGAAAACTTTGGGGGATGTCAATGAGCAATTGCCAGCCCCGCAAGGATTTACCAAGAATTGGTCCGCGGTGATCCAAGAGTGGTCGTTGCGCTATGGAAACAAGGTGGCGGGGTGGTGGTTCGATGGCGCGTACAACACCGAGGGCTGGGACGATTATTCGCAGCCCGCGAATTGGCGCACCTGGGCGGCTGCCTGCCGGGTGGGCAATCCCCAAAGTTTGCTGGCCTTCAACCGGGGCGCGAACCGGGATGTGGCGTTTATCAAGCAGTGCGAAGAACAGGATTACACCGCGGGCGAGCAAAATACGTTTGAAGCGACTCCCCTAACGAATCCTGCCCCCACCCCCCTGCAATGGCAGCTGTTGGCCCATCTCGGCACCATGTGGGCCCGCGCGGATGGGCCACAACAGAATGACGGGTATATGATTGACTACATCCGTCGGGTAAATGAACTGGGTGGGGTGGTCACGCTGGATGTCAACGTGTCGCCCCAAGGCACGATCCATGAAGCCCACTGGAAGCAACTGCAGGCGATCGGCGCTGCCCTGCGCCCATAAACCACGATGAAAGAACCCAAAACACCGCCCGCCTTGCCCTATCTCTACTCCTTGCCCTCCGTCATTTTTCTGGTGGTGGTGTTGGTGGTGGTGTGGATCGGCCTCAATATCTCGCATTACTATTTGACCAAGAGCCAAATCCGTCGCATCTTCGATACCCAGGCCGCCGAAATGGCGAACTTGCTGGTCCTTGGCGAGCAATCGATGGCTGAAGTTCTGGAACGATTGGAAAAAGAACAGGCGGCGCGTTTCTTGGCGATTGGGTTTCGGCTACGGGATATGGAAGAGAAAGAGCCGCTCACGCTGGAACGCATGGAGAGTGTGGCGGAGGAATCCGATCTGATCAATGTTTTTATCTTTGATGGGGAAGGGAATCGGGAACTGGCCTTGCGGGGCGGGCCGGGGTCTCGTCGGCCCCCTTGGGCTGGGCAGGGCGGTGGCCGAGGACCTG
>JAVFAP010000449.1:0-4022 GCA_034002445.1 bacterium
CGGATGTTTCGAAACCAAACAGGGTAGCCGCAATCTTGTAATCCGATGGAACCGTGACGGCGGCGGTATTTCAGTTCCTCATGCTCTTCCACGTTGAGATCTTGCACCAGTTGATCGTTGATCCAGCAGCGGAGATAGGGCCAATCTAAGAGAACGCGGCCGGTATTCCAACTTTTATCCGGCCCGATGGGGTTGGCGATTGGCGGGACCACATCGAAAATGGCCCCGCAGGTTTTGATACTGAGGGGCTCCTGGGTTTTGTGATCGATTTGAAACTCGAAGCCGTTGCGGGAAACCCGGCCATGGAGGGGAGCGCTGAAGAAGACGCCACTGTTGCACCAGCCATCCATCCGGAACTCAAAACGCAAGTCAAAGTTCTCGTAAACCTTTTCCGAGCGTAGCCAGGCGGGATGGTTGGTCGTGCCGGGGCAGTAGATGACCCCATCCTTGACCTGAAAGGTTTTATTCATGCCATGCTCGATGACCCAGCCGTCCAGGTTTTTTCCGTTAAAGAGAGACGTGAAGCCGGGTTCAAGATCGGCAGTCCAACCGGCCGCCACAAGCGTGATGATTACCAGGCTTGCCATAACACAAGAAATAAATGATCGCATTCTCCCAATCTCCTTTTTGCTCCGTCTGGTCGTTGCATGGCGGAATGGTAGTACTGGAGGATAGAAAAAGTGGAACGCGCTTGCTGATTTTCACAGAGGGGCATTCCACTTTTCCTCTGGTTTTTCTTATCCGCAGTCAACGAATTCGAGTTCTACTTTACGGGGGATGATGCCTTCTTTATAGGCCCGGTCCAGGAAGAGTTGATAGGATTTTTTTCCGGTGTCGCCCAGGTGCAAGGTCAGGTCGTTGACGTACATGCCGACAAAGCGGTCAATATAGGCGTCTGGCAGGTCACGGGCGAAGGTTTTGGCGTAGGCCAGGGCCTCCGGACGATGGTTGAGGCTGTACTCGATGGTTTGCCGCATGACCGGTGCGATGTTGGCGATGGTGTCTTCGCCGAGGTCTTTTCGGATGGCGTTTGCGCCGAGGGGGAGGGGAAGACCTCCGGTTTCTTTTTCCCACCATTCCCCCAGGTCCAGGATTTTGTGCAAGCCCCGGTCGGAGAAATAGAGCTGGCCTTCGTGGATGATCAGGCCGGCGTCCACCCGGCCTTGTTCCACCGCGGGGATGATCTGGTCGAAGGGGACAATGTCAAACTTGATTTCGCCCAGGCAGAGACGCAGGGCGAGGTAGGCGGAGGTCTTTTTGCCGGGGATGGCGATGGTGATGTTTTTGAGGTCGTCAAGGCTGTAGGATTGCTTGGCGACAACAAGTGGGCCGTAGCCTAGGCCGAGGCTACCGCCCGCGGTGAGGATGGCGTAATTGTGCTGGACATAGGGATAGGCATGGACGGAGATAGCGGTGATGTCCAACTCGCCCAGCGCGGCGCGGTGATTGAGGGTTTCAATATCTTGCAGGATGTGGCGGTAAGAAAATTCGCCCGTGTCAAGTTTATTTTTGGCCAGGCTGTAGAACATGAAGGCGTCATCGGCGTCGGGGCTATGGCCTAGCGTGATTTCTCTCTTGCTCATGGGATTCAGGGTTCTCCTTTTGCTATTCTGTCCTTATTGAGAGACGTGGCTGTATTGTATTCCAGAATCGTGTTTCATGGTATGTGTAGAGGCTTATCCATCTTGGGGCATGGCCTGGACAAAGCGGGCGAAACGGATCCATTCTTCCACGGGCCAGGCTTCGCCGCGCTGATCGAGGTCGAATTGGGTTTCGATTTCATCCAGGTGGTTCCCTAGGATACGGCGTTCGACAATGCTGCCTTTGAACTGGGCCCGCAATTTTTTGCGGCGGTGGAGAAAACCGATACGCACTACCCGTTCCAGATAGTTCTGGCAGAAATCAAGATCGACATCGGGATTGGGCACCATCTTGATGAAGACCGATTCGACCTTGGGGCGTGGGAAATAGCATGCGGGTGGAATGGTTTTGATTTTGGTGATGGTGTAGAGATATTTCAGAACGATGGAGAGGCGGCCATACGCTTTGTCTTCCGGGTGGGCCATGATGCGGTCTCCGACCTCTTTTTGCAACATGACTCCGATGCTTTGAAAGGGCGCGCCGCAGTAGGCGACATGGAAGAGAATGGGGACCGCCACATTGTAGGGGAGGTTGCCGATGACATGATGGGCCCCGCTTTCCCGAGCGAGAGTGGCGATATCGGTATCCAGGGCGTCGCTGTGGATGAGGTGAAGGCGCTCTTGAACCCCCGCTTCGCAGCTGAGTTCATCCAGGATGGGGAGGACGGTACCGTCTTTTTCCACGGCGTGGACGGTTAGGCCTCGATCAATGAGTAACCAAGTAAGATTGCCGATGCCTGGACCTATTTCGATGATAGAGCCTTCCGTGGGCAGGCCGTGCTGCTCCAGGATATGGGCCAGGCAGTGCCGATCGATGAAATAATTCTGTCCCAACGCCTTGGTCAAGCGGATGGCGTGGTTTTCTAAAAAGAGGGTTAACTGACTGGGTTTGTACAGACAAGAAACCGTGGATAAAAGTGAGGGCATTCGTTTTTATGCTTTCGGATTGTATGCTTTTTGGTTTACAGGATTTATATCAGCTCGGAAAGGGTTTCTCCATGCCTCTGGATACAATAACTGCCGAAGGCCGCCAGGTTAAGATTATCGATCAAACTTTATTGCCACTGGAATTGAAATATATCCCCATCCATACGATTGGGGAGATGTGGGAAGCGATCAAGGTGCTACGCATCCGGGGGGCGCCGGCGATCGGGGTTGCCGCCGCATACGGGGTGTATGTGGGCTGCCGGGAGTCTTCGGCGCGGGATTCATCCGCATTTTTGCGTGAAGTGAAGCAACATTGTGATTATCTGGCTTCTTCCCGGCCCACGGCGGTGAATTTATTTTGGGCGTTGGACCGGGTATGGAACAAAGTCCAAGCGCATGCCGATTTATCTGTAAAAGAGTTGAAAGAAGTCATTTTTGCTGAGGCGGTGGCCATTCAGCAGGAAGACGACGCCATCTGCCGGGCGATCGGCCGCCATGGGACGGACTTGATCCAAGACGGGGATGGGTTGCTGACTCACTGCAACGCCGGGGGGCTGGCGACTTCAAAGTATGGCACCGCGCTGGCGCCGATGTTTACCGCGCAGGAGCAGGGCAAACGGATCCATGTGTTCGCGGACGAGACCCGGCCCTTGCTGCAAGGGGCGCGGCTGACTGCCTTCGAGTTACAGCAGGCGGGCATTCCAACGACGCTGATTTGTGACAATATGGCGGCTACGGTGATGAGCCAGGGCAAGGTGCAGGCGGTGATTGTGGGGACCGACCGCACCACCGCTCAAGGCGATGTGGCCAATAAAATCGGGACACTGGGAGTGGCGATTCTTGCGAAAGAATTTGGAGTGCCTTTTTATGTGGCGGCGCCCCTTTCCTCGATCGATATGCAACTTAGCGATGGGGCCCAGATTCCGATTGAAGAGCGGGACCCGGAAGAAGTGACCCATGGCTTTGGCCGTCAGACCGCGCCAGCGGGGATCGGGGTGTATAATCCCGCGTTTGATGTAACGCCGCATCAATACGTGACCGCGCTTATTACCGAAAAAGGGGTGGTGTATCCACCCTTTGCCCAAACCCTCCCGCCTTTGTTTCGGGATTAGCCCGTCAGGAAGGAAACCATGAGGAACCCCATGTGGCGGGTGGGCGCACTGGCCTTTTGGATTTTGTTCTGGAAGAGGGCTGGAAGGCCCTCTTCGTTCAGGGGGAAGCAAATAAAATGAAGAAAATTTGGTTCTGCCCAGGATCGCCGATATAATGAAATCAGCAGGGGGATGATGATATGGGTATCTACCCTGAAGCAACCCTCCGTGTGGCAAAGGGGTGTTCGATTCTTCGGTTCAAAATCTTCGGATACAGTTTTATATTTCATGCTTTGTTTTTGATGGGGGGGACTGGAGCGATCCATTCTTTGCTCGATAACCGGGGATCGGGATGTTCCCGATA
>JAVFAP010000450.1:0-4016 GCA_034002445.1 bacterium
CCGTTTAAAGTTCGTGGATAGCCGCGACAAATCGGTGGCGGCTTCTTGGGCGAAATGGCTCCGCACGGCGGGATCGTAAGTGTCGATCACGATGATCTCGCCGGTTTCGGCATCCTGGAGTTCCAAAAACCCTATGGGCGGCATCTCTACCTCGCGGGGATCGGTGATGCTGATGGTGATCAGGTCATGCCGCTGGTTGGTGATGCGCAGGGCTTCATGATAATTTTCGGTCATGAAGTCCGAGAGCAGAAATACGACACTCTTCCTCTTCAAGACCTTACCCAAAAATTCCAACGCCGCGTTGATATCGGTGGAGCCGCCCTTGGGCTCGAAGAGCAGCAATTCCCGGATCAGGCGCAGTACGTGGTTTTTTCCTTTTTTGGGGGGGATGTATTTTTCAATGGTGTTTGTGAAGAGCATCAGGCCCACCCGGTCGTTGTTTTTAATCGCGGAAAAGGCTAGCAGGGCCGAGAGTTCAACCGCCAACTCGCCCTTCATCTTTTCGGTGGTGCCAAAGAGGCTGGAGGATGAGGCATCCACCAGCAGCATCACCGTCAGTTCGCGCTCTTCGCGGTAGCGCTTGACGAAGGGCTGGCCCATGCGGGCGGTAACATTCCAGTCGATGGTTCGGATATCGTCGCCGGCCTGATATTCGCGCACCTCTTCGAATTCCACCCCGCGCCCTTTGAAGACCGAGTGGTATTCTCCCGCCAAGACATCGTTGACGAGGCGGTTGGTGCGGATTTCGATACGTCGGATCTGGGATATAAGCTCGCGTGGGATCATGGGGATTTCTCCGCTTGCAGGTGCCGAATCTGCTGTTGCATGTGCGTGATGATGCGCTGGGCTTCGCGCAGCTGCGCCTGGTAGTGTTGAATCTGCTTCACATACTGTTCGGCCTTGGCCTCACTGGCGCGGGCGGCGCGCTGGATTTCAAACGTTCGCTTGAAGATGGGATCGAAGACCGCGTCGCGGTCATCGCGGTAGCGCCGTTTCACCACCCGTTCGTTGATGGGGTAACTCGTTTTTTCAACAATGTTGGAGTTATCATCGCGGCGGCGGTATTCCCCGGTGATCGAACGGATATGGTGGAAGGGATAGCGGCGCGAGAGCCGGATAAGATACTCCCAATCTTCATAAATCAGCAGGGATTCATCAAACGGTCCGGTGGTTTCAAAACAATCTCGCCGGATGAGCAGACAGGTAATGGGGATGTAGTTGGCCAGCAAAAAGTTATCCCGCTCAAAATCGAACGAGTACACCAGCTGTTCCTGTACCCGCTTCCAATCGTGGGTTTGGGGATCTTGCTGATAGACGACGTTGATGATATCCGTATACACCACCGGACGGTTCTCGGGAAACGCCGCGTACGCCAGAGTCCGCAGGTGATGAGGATATACCACATCGTCATCATCCAAAAAGCCAATATAACGGCCCCGGGCCGCTTCGACGCCGATGTTGAGAGCCGCCGTGCGTCCACGGTTTTGGGGATTGCGGATGTACTGGCATGGAATGGAGCCTAACTCCACCGGGATGATTTCGGCGACATCCTTGCCCGCGTCGTTGACGATCACCACTTCAAACGTGTCGAAATCCTGCCGCGCCAAGCTCTGCAAGCATTCATGCAGCCGCTGGGGGCGGTTGTAGGTCCGGACGATGATCGAGATGCGTGGGTTTTCCGCCATGATGCTGTCTAGTCTATCCTATGCGTTCTCTTTTAATTCTGCCTGCGCCGTGGAAAGAAAAGGGGGATTCCCCCGTCACTCAGCAACCTGTCATGGTACTTCGATATGATCGAAGATATGCTGCACCACTTCTTCCGGAGTTTTTTCTTCGGCTTCCGCTTCGTAGGTCAGGATGACCCGGTGCCGCAGCACATCCATGCCGATGGATTTGACATCTTCCGGGGTGACATAGCCGCGGCCGCGCAAGAAGGCGTGGGCTTTGGCGGCGATAGTCAAGAAGATGGTCGCGCGGGGTGAGGCGCCGTATTCGATCAGTCCTTCGATATCCAAGCCATACATCTTCGGTTCGCGGGTGGCGAAGACCAAATCGACGATATAATCGCGAACCTTGCTATCGACATACACCTGGCGTACCGCCTGCTGCACCCGTAGGATGGTTTCGGGATCGATGATGGTCTTAGGTTCATAGACCGTTTCGCAGGTCATGCGGTCCAGGATGATGCGCTCTTCCGCCTTGTTGGGGTACGTGACCTTCAACTTGAGCATGAAGCGGTCCACCTGGGCTTCGGGCAGAGGATAGGTTCCCTCTTGCTCGATAGGGTTTTGGGTGGCCAAGACCAGGAAGGGCATCTCCAGCCGATAGGAATGGTCACCGATGGTGACCTGCTTTTCCTGCATCGCTTCCAGCAGGGCGCTTTGCACCTTGGCCGGGGCGCGGTTGATTTCGTCCGCGAGGATGATATTGGCGAACAAGGGACCTTTTTTGGGGACAAATTCTCCTGTTTGCTGGTTGAAGATCATGGTCCCGATCAAGTCGGCGGGCAGCAGGTCCGGGGTGAATTGAATCCGCTGGAAAGTCGATTTGATGGTTTGGGCCAATGTGGAGACGGTGAGGGTCTTGGCCAGGCCGGGAACCCCTTCCAAGAGTACGTGGCCGCCGGTCAGGAGCCCGATCAGCAGGCGCTCCACCATGTATTGCTGCCCTACGATGACCTTTTCGATTTCATCGGTGAAGGGACGAATAAAAGCGCTCTCTTCCTTGACGCGCTCGGATATTTCCCGGATATCCTGACTTGAGGTCGTAATTCCAGTCACCAGTAATCCTCCTGTGATGAAGCAATCGTCTGTGCTATGGCGTTAGGTAATGCCAGTTTTTATTTTGTTTGAGCCAATCGTTGCGCGAGGGTCCAGAGTTGATCCAGTTGGTCCCGCGAGGGAGTCCCTGGCGCGAATTTGATATGGGCGGCCATATCGATGAACAGTTGCAGTTGATCCTGTTCCGCCGCATTCAACATTTCTTTGTAGTCAATTAAAAGAGTCGTGGCCGCTTCGGGGAAGCGCCCTTCCAGACCCAACCGTAAACCCTTCTCCAGGGCATGGATGAACTCGGTATACTGGCCTTCCATGCGGCAGCGCTGGGCGAGTTCGAACTGCTGATCACGCAACGAATGGACGGTGGGCTCGGGATTAGGGGTTTCAACCGAAGATGAACGTTTCCAACGGTATAGAGTAACGCAGGCCCAGCCCAGAACGAGGAAAATGCCGATCCTGATTGAGAGGGGATGCCAAAGGATTGTGGTAAAGAGCTGGCCCCAGGCAAAGGGGGCGGGCGCGGCGGAGATGGTGGCCGCGCTGGTTTTCAGCACCTGCTGTGTGCCATCGGGCTGAATGAAAAAAATGGCGGCCGCGCCGATCGGGTAGTCCCCTTCGGTGGGCGCGGCCAAATGGTAGGAGAAAATCTTTTCGGTATACCGGCCTTGTTCATCGGAACAGGTGCGCAGATGGGTGGCGGTTTTGTGGACTGCGAGGTTGGCGAACGAAGGCGCGGTGGTCAGTTCGGGGGTAATCTGGTCTGGTTCCCCATACCAGCGAAGCACAATCCGCCATTCAAAAGGGGACTCGGCAATGACGGGCGCAGGATAGGGGCCTTCGGTCCAGACCTGAATATCCAGATTCTGGTTGGATGTGGTCACTTCTGGTTCTGTGTTCTGGGCGCCCACACTGGGAATCCAAGAGATACAACAGAGGATAATTAGGAATAAACGAAATCTAGTGCTTGGCTTCATCGTTCAGTCGTTTCAACCTCTCCTCCACAGTCTGTAAGGGGAGGGAATAGGGCTGGTACACCGACCGTGCCGACTGCAAGGCCGCCCGCACTTCGTACAAGCCCAGGAGGGCTTGTTCTCTCTCCCCGTTGGTCAGCAATTGGTCAATGGCCTTGATCGCGCTCTCCACCGCGGCGCCCGAATAACGGTTGCCAGGGTAATAGTGCCGGATGGACAGGGTGAAGGCTTCCACTGCCTGGGGATATTCCCCGGCGGCAAAAGCGGC
>JAVFAP010000451.1:0-4016 GCA_034002445.1 bacterium
AGGCTACCCGAGCCAATAATGATGGAGGCCCGAAACTCGATGCATTCCACCTCTGTCTCTTGCAGAATCGCCCCCACCTCCTGACGGCTGCGCAAGTGGGGTGAGAGATCATCCTCTGGATTCCCCAAGCCCCCCAGGTAAATGATCCGCTTGACCCCCGCCTGGGCCGCCGCGCGTACAAAATTCCGCGCCGCGGTGCGGTCGCTTTCTTCAAAATTCGGGGCACCCGACATGGAATGAATCAAGTAATATGCGGTATGAACACCCCGCATTGCCTCTGCCAAGGAGACGGGGTTCATCACATCGCCAGCGACGACCTCGATGTTCGCCCCTACCTGGTGCGCCAAATAAGCCGGATTGCGGGCCATGCAACGAACCCGCACACCGTTTTGGACCAACACAGGAAGCAATCGGCCCCCGATATACCCCGTCACCCCAGTTAACAGAATCAGCAAGGGCTCTTTATCATTCCCCTGTTCTCGTCGTTCCACCACAGGCTTAGCCTCCCTGCTTCGTGAAGGTGTAATGCGAAACGCCCCACTCGGACCCCTGGCGGTAACCAAAGAGTTCCGCGCAGGCCAGGAAGAAAATCCGCCATCGGTGATACCAAAGGCGCTCTTGCCCGTCCCCATAGGTTTGGGCAAAGAGGGGTAAAATCGTCTCGCGGTGAATTTCCATATTCCTCAGCCACGCAAGGGCCGTTTTTTGATAATGGCTTCCATCCAGCCACCAGTGGTCTTCCAAGCGCAGATCTTCTTGATAAAACGAGAACAAATCATCGCTGGGCATCACGCCCCCGGTAAAGAAATAGCGGCCCATCCAGTTCCGGTCTCCCTCCGTCTCGAAAAAGTAAGGATACTCGCGGTGGCTGAAAATATGCACAAACAACTTGGCGTCCGCCTTCATCCACCCCGCAATCTGATGAAACAAACGCTTGTAGTTTCGTACATGCTCGAACATCTCCACCGAAACCACCCGGTCAAACACCCGATCCGTCTTGAAATGATTGATGTCACAGGTCTCGACCGTCAGGTTGGATATCTCGCGGTTTCGGCACTCCGCTTCAATATGCGCCCGCTGTGATTTAGAATTAGAAATCGCCAAAATTGGGCTGGCCGGGTAACGTTCGGCCATCCAGAGCGAAAGAGACCCCCAGCCACAACCCAGTTCCAGAATCTCCATGCCGTCTTGCAATTGGGCTCGCTCACAGGTCAGGGCCAGCATCGCCGCTTCGGCATCATCAAGTGTGGTAACTGAATCCGGCCAATAGCCCGAACTGTATTTTAAATGGCGGCCCAGCGCGTGGGTATAAAATAGGGAGGGCACTTCATAGTGCTGCTCATTCGCTTTATTCGTCTCGATTGCCAACGCGCTCTCATCGAGCGCCGCGATAAATTGTTTCTTGTACTGGTCCCGTTCATTCGTGGTTTTCGTCTCGAACTCGCGCAAGCGCTCGGCCAAAAGCCGACGAATACCAACCGAGATCAAACAGCGGGGAACATAGCCTCGTTCTGCAAGTTGGATAGCTGTTTTCATCATCACACCTTCTTGGGAAACCAGGGAAAAAAGGCACTGGTTGTTTTTTGATACGCTCTGTAATCCTCGCCCCGGCTGGCCAATGCCTGCGCCTCTGTCGGGGGGATCCCGGTTACATACAGAATGAAATACAACATCAGAAATGGCGCGGGCCAGGCCAGCCAGGCATGGGGCGATCCGATTGCCAACCCCACATACACCCACCAGTGCAACCACTCAAAAAAGTAGTTGGGGTGCCGACTCGTGCGCCACAACCCCACTCGGCAAGTCTTGCCATGGTTGGATGGCTCCCGCCGAAACGCCGCCAGTTGCCGGTCCGCCAGGCTTTCTCCTCCCAGAGCGATAAAAAACAACCCGATGGCAAGCCAATCCGTGACAGAACCAAAGGGCTGGGGATTCAAGGCAACCGCCAAAAACGACAAGGATAATATCACATCCAACCCGCCCTGGGCCATGAAGAAACCAAACAACATCCGCTGCGCCCGCTCGCCCCAGTGCTGCCGCAGGGTTTGATACCGGCCATCTTCCTGCGGCACCAACACCCGGTCCTTGAGCAGATACCACGACAGGCGCAGGCTCCACCCGCCCGCAATCAGCCCCAACACCAGCCGCCGCAGCGGATCGCCCGCCGCGAGAATCGCATAGAGTATCGCCAGAATCCCCAGGGTGGCGCTCCAGCCAAAATCCACGATCCCCGCGTTCCCCGTCCGCCGCTGGATCGCATACAGACACCCCAAAAAGAGGAGCGATACGACCAGCGCGATGATAAGAATGGACCCGATAGAAAGCATACGTTTTCCTTTCCGCAAAAATCCCATCATGTGAGGATTTGCGAGACTCGAGGGTTAGCATTTCGCCGTGTCAGCCTTCTCCAACCGGCCTTGAGCATAGACCGATGCCGGTGGGGACTTGAGATCATACACCAAGCCCATGTACGACAGAATTTTTAGACCAATGTGCGTCAGGTCGATTTCCCACCAATAGAATCCCTGCCGCTCCGAGCCGGGATAACGGTGATGGTTGTTATGCCACCCCTCGCCCAAGGTCAGCAGGGCGAACAGCCAATTGTTGCGGCTGTGGTCCTTGGTTTCATAGCGGCGGGAACCGAACAAATGACAAACCGTGTTGATGGAAAAGGTCCCGTGGTACAGCAACACCGTACTGATAAAAAAGCCCCACACCACCATCTGGAGCGCTGTCGTGTGCAGCGTGGGCACAAACCGCTCCACGAAAAGGCCCATCCCCAACAGAACCAATAACAAAGACAACGGGGCGATATAATGAAAGCGGTTCAAAAAGCGCAACTCGGGATACGGTTCGAAATCGCGAATCGCTTTCCAGTTTGTATCCGCGTACCGCCAGGTTAAAATCCAGCCCACATGCGACCAGAAGAAACCCCGAATCACCGGCGAGTGGATATCCTCTTCGGTATCGCTAAAGCGGTGATGGTGGCGGTGATGCGACGCCCACCACAGCGGCCCCATCTGCCCCGCCATCGTGCCCAGATAGGCCAGCACGAACTGGAACCCGCGCGAGGTCTTGAAACTGCGATGCGAAAAATAGCGGTGAAATCCGGCCGTGATACCAAACATCCGCACCCCATACAGCAGCACCGCCACGCCCAGGGCAACCCAGCTAAACCCTGCCCAAAACACCAAGAAACAACCCAGGTGCACAAGAACAAAGGGGGCGCTCCCCAGCAGATCGATCCGGTCTAACGCGGCGTGTCCTTGGGCGGAACCAGTCATGGCGGCTTACCTCAAACTCTTGTTATTCGGTCGGGTCAACACCAGGTGCAGATCGTTGAGGGTCCGCGTGGCAAAACCCGCCTCGCAATAAGAAAAATAGTAGTTCCACATACGGAAAAAGCGGGTGTCAAAGCCCAGCGCCAAAATCGCGTCCTTGTGGGTATGCAGCCGCTCCCGCCACGCGGCCAGCGTCGGCGCGTAATGGGGCCCGATGTTCTCCAGCGATTCCACCATTAACGACGAATGCCGGGTCATGGCGTTCACCAGCGCTTGCAACGAGGGCACCACCGCCCCCGGAAAAATATACTTTTGTAGCCAGTCGCCTTCTTTGCGGTACAGATCATAACGCTGATCGGGGATCGTGATGGCTTGGATCACCACCAGTCCATCCGGCTTCAGCAGTCGGTCCAATTGCTGGAAATAGGCCCCCAAGAACTCATGCCCCACCGCTTCGATCATCTCGATCGAGATAATCTTGTCAAACTGGCCCTGCATATGGCGGTAATCACATAGTTTGACCTCGATCCGGTCTGCCAATCCCGCCTCCGCGATTCGCTGCTCCGCCAGCGCCTTCTGCTCGGTGGACAGGGTTAGCGTGGTCACTCGGCAGCCGGTTTGACGTACCGCTTCCATGGCGAATCCCCCCCATCCCGAGCCAATCTCCAGCACATGATCGCTCGCCTGGTTACGCGCTTTTAGGATGACAGTGCGCAATTTATTTTTTTGCGCGTC
>JAVFAP010000452.1:0-4009 GCA_034002445.1 bacterium
CGGGTGATTTGATCTCGAGAGATTGTTCGGCAAATCGAGCCGTGATGGCGTGCCACAGTTCATCAGACTCCCACCGGGCCGGCTCGATATCATGGTCGAAGGCGATGCGGACCATTTGATAATAGCGGTCTAACGCCAGCCCAACGAGGCCAGTAACCATATCCCGAGGTTCCTGAAAAATCATCGTAAAAAAGGGAACCCCGTATTGTTCTCTGTTTTGCCATATTTTATCGAACGTCGCTCGCGCGCGGGTGTTGGCGGGCCGATTGTGTTGTTTATCCAGTTTGGCGCTATCCCGCTCGAAATAGGCATATTCATAGGCTAGCAAGTGGTATCGTTCTTCCGCGGTTTTCTGCAATTGTCCAATTAACAGATCGTTTTTTCGGGGATTTCGATAAAAATATTTGTAGTCATCCACACAAAAACCATATTCGTTCGAAGCCACAAGACAGCCGGGGCAAATAGTCGTTTTCAGTGGCTCTGGGTAGTTTTCATAGTCCCCTACCGGCTGCATGTGGGGGACAAGCCATTCATCCAAAACCACGGTTTGACTTTTGGTCATGAATTGATAGTTGATTAATGGAGATTCGCAAACGAGGCAGGTAGCCTCGCGTTTCCAAATGGATTTTTTCTTTGGCATGGGATAATCCTTTCCCTCCCCGGTCCTGAAAATGGGCTCCGCTTAGACGACGTTCTGCTTATTATGAATTCTCTTCCTGTTTCCCGTCTAGATGGCCAGAAACCGAATGATAGAACTGGAGAAGAGTTTGGGTTTGATGAACAAACGAAAATTCGGTCTCCGCCAACCGCCGCGCCGCCGCGCCAGCCTGCTCTCGCAAGAGTGGATTCTCCCAGAGTGTGATCATTCGCTGGGCAAAACCACTTGCCGATGGCTCCGCAACCAGGCCAGTCTGGTGGATTTGTACATACGCCGCGGCATCCCCCACGGGAGACACCACCACCGGCCGGCCCGAAGCGTAGTAATCGAAAAGTTTATTGGGAACACGGCCCCGGTTGGCCAGGTTATCTTCCATCGGCATCAGTTGAATATCACAGGCCCCCAAATACAATGGAACCTCGCGAAAGAGAACCACACCCGGGAGAAAGAGGTCTGTCCCTTCCTGAAACCGGTCCGCCAAAATGGCTTTGGCTTTTTCTTCCACCCCCCCCCCAACCACCAGTAATTTGGCCGATGGGATTCGAGTTTTCACCAGGGCAAAGGCTTCAGCCAGCAGCCCCAAATCCCAAAGGGAAAAACCTACAAATCCATAATACGGCCCCTCGGGGGGCAGGTGGAGTTTTTCCCGGCTTGCATGGGTTGTGTATTGGGGAAAAGAATCAATCGCGACACCCGAGGGGATCGTGGACAGGCGTGCGGGACAAACGCCTATTTGAAGTGCCCGCTGATGGAGTACGGAACTGATCACCGTCACCCCGTCCGAAGCCGTCTTGCTGAGTTCCTCGACCCGTTGTTCAAAGCGATCGATCCAGGTAAAGCGGCGCCGGCTGGTGGTGATGCCACCCCCCGTCCACCAATCACACCAATCACTCATAAAAAGCCTGTTGCGCCGCAAGAGGCGGTCCCGCCACCGCAAAACCAGCCAGGGCAGCAACACATTGGGGCGATGATCGAAAGCATGGACAATATCCCAACGGCCCAAGAGAGCCGCCATGCATCGGCACAGTATATCAACCAAGGCATACCCGCCGTCATGAGACCCCACCGTTCCCCAGCGGGGTGTGATCCAAACCCGCACCCCGTCGATCCACTCAGTTCGCCCCCTGAATGAAGGCTCATTCGCCACCGTCCACAGATCGACCGTATGCCCCTGTTTGACCAGTTCGCGCGCAAAACCCAGGCATCGGAAAAAAGTCCCGCGCCCTATTAAATTATGGTTCAAGAACAAAATGTGCATACAGTCCTTTCCGTCCCCTCCCTTGAAATACTCCCGGCATATCATATTGTGGCAGGGCGCAAACCCGAAGCCTGTGCGGATTCACAGGCCGCTTTTTGTCGTATTCGCTGGTTTGATGTAAAGAGAAATCGTCCCGCAGCGTTGATCTGGGGCAATGGAACGAAACGCGAAGGTATTGACAATCACCTTGCAGCCGGGCTTTAGTCGCGGCCAAATCTGGGAAAAGAAGCGAGCCTCGCTTCGTGGCATCTGGTACCAAAAAATGACATCCGCCTCCGCAACATCCGCTTTCCAAAAATCGCCATAGATTATCCGCCCCTGCCCCCGCCCACACCCCCAAGCGACAAGAAAGGCGATCACAGAAATCTCATACCCTATCGCCATCGTCCCCTGGTGATGGGCGGCACGTACGATCCGGCCATCCCCGCATCCCAGATCCATCACCCTCTGGCCTGGTTGAATCGCAGCCAATTCCAACATGCGCCGCACAGTTTGCGGATCGGTTGGAACCCAGGGAGCTCCATCCCATAGCGCATAGACCGAAGGGAGCCCCAATCCAATCATGCCCAAGAAGAGCCACTGGGGTGCAATCCCCAGGGCTTGGCAAAGCGGACCAAGCAGAATCACCCCCATCAGAAGAAGGAAATATTCAACCATTTTCTTCTCTTCGCACCAATGAAAAAGGGCACCCGGAAGTGCCCTTTTGAAAACGTGGGAAAGTATTCGTTCTGATTATTCCACCATACCGCCTGGACCGAAGACCGCGATATCCCCTTTGCTGATCAAGCCATTACTGGCATCATAGCGCAGGGTAAAGTCATCGCCGTTGTCCCCGCCCGCGATACTCGCTTTATCCACATTGGGGCCAAAGGATTTGACCAGCCATGCGGTGGGACAATCGCGGGTGCTGGCCAGACTTTCCGCTTCCGCCCGCTGGGCGAAGGGGGAAAAATAGCCAAAATAATCCGCACAATGGGCTTTGCGGAGAGCATCTCCCCCGCCCCATGCCGCATCTTTGGTCCCATACACATAACGGTACCAGGTCCACTGGGCATTATTTTCGGAGTTCGCGCGGGCTGCCGCGTATTGTGGCGCAAAAACATCTGGGGGAATCTGCCCAATATATGAGATGGGAGATGTCAGCGGGTGGAGCAAGAAGGGGTAGGTATAGCGATTGTTATCCAGAAAATATTGTTCCTGCGCCACGCTGATGGCTTTCAGATCGGACTTGCATCGAGCAATTTTGGCCCGAATCTGGGCATTCATAAAGTTGGGTACCGCGATCGCCGCCAAAATCCCAATAATCGCCACGACAATTAACAATTCAATTAAAGTAAAACCACGCTGTTTCATGAAAATCACTCCTCGGAACATTCTTAAATCCCCAAAAATCAATCGATAGTTTCGAATATTTTCGGTCGATCATTCAATCAATAGCATACTTGCTTTCCCCAAAATTCCCACGGATGGAGGAAGAGGATTGCTATTTTTTTGCGTTTTTTTGCATCGGCTCCCGTAGTGAAATTTTGTTTTCCTACCAAATCTCATCTATCCAAGCCCTGCCGGGTTTGATATGATGGCAATTTGTATGATTTAGTTTAATTCAAAGGAGTCTTACCCATGCCGCAAACACATACACGCCGCCAATTTATCGCAACGGCCGCTACCGTGGGCGCCGCACTCAGCCCGTTCGCGCCCTCTTCGGCCTATGGAGCCAACGAGCGCGTTCGCCTGGGGGGAATCGGGACCGGAGATCGGGGCACGGATCGCCTGCGGACCGCCAAGCGTTTGGGCGCGGAAATCGTCGCGCTGGCCGATATCAATGAGGCCATGCTGGACCGGGCCGAGGGTGCGCTGGATCAAAAAGCGGATCGCTATCGCGATTACAACGACCTGCTTGCCCGCGAGGATATCGATGGCGTCATCATTGCCAGCCCCGACCACTGGCACCATGACATGGTCATCGATGCCCTGGCCGCCAAGAAGGATATCTATATCGAAAAACCTTTTTCCCGCACCATTGATGAAGGGACCGCCAGGGTGGACGCGGTCAAGGCCGCCCAGCAGGTGGTCCAGGTGGGAAATCAGCGCCG
>JAVFAP010000453.1:0-4000 GCA_034002445.1 bacterium
AAAAATGGTTTGGATTTCGCAACACTTGGACCAAGGCACAACGGCGTTGGTTCCATTCAGGAAATATCGATTTTTTCCAGGGTGTAGCTTTGGCTTCCCAGCCCCAGTTGCTCGGCGTATTGCAGTGTATGGATTCCGTTTCTGGATTCAATGCGTTTGCGTAGGGAGGCGCTTTTTGTCTGATCCGCGGCATAGACCAAATCGACACATGCTTTATCGAGCGCAACTGGATCCAAGGAGGCGAGTATCCCGATATCCTCGAGTTCGGGAGATGCTGGATGTCCAGAGCAGTCACAATCGATGGAGAGATTGTTCATCACGTTGATATACAGGAGGTTTTGGTTTAGTTTGTTTATCACAGAGCCAGCCGCTTCGGCCATGGATTCCAGGAACAGGTCTTGTTTTGTACTAAACGCCATTCGAAAGTTTTTTAGATCCTTGGTTGCTCCGGCGGTATGGATCCACATTTTTCCTTCCGCGGAAGCGATGCCAATCGACATGTTTTTGATGGCCCCACCGAAACCGCCCATGGCATGGCCTTTGAAATGGGAGAGGATAAGGAACGAATCATAGTTAGAAAAATGCGAACCAACCCAATTTTCTTGGATATTTTTGCCGCTTGGGAATGGCAACGCAATGGAGCCTTCCTCATCCAAGATATCGAAGGGTGCAATATCCACAAAGCCATGATCGTGCAGAACTTGTTTATGACTTGCTGTATCGTACCGTTTGCCAGGATAGGCGGTATTGCATTCCACTATCGTTGCGTGTAGCGATTGCACGAGTGCCTTGATCAGGGTCGGTGTCACAAAATGATGACCGCCCGGTTCTCCGGAATGAAGTTTGACCGCTACCTTTCCGGTGAGTTTTTTCTGTTGCTCCACTTTGGAGTACAAGGCTTGCAGCCCTTTCTCACTGATGTCTTGGGTAAAGAAAACGGGGACATTACCTTCTTTTGCCTGGACAGGATGGCCGGCGGGGATCAGGTTGTTCAAGGCAACTGTTCCTAATGCGATGCCGCTGGTTTGCATAAAATGGCGTCTAGATTGTTTCGTACACATAGTTTTTCCTTTCGTTGAAAAAATTTATTCCGATTCAAATTCGATGGCCTTAAACTGGTGAGATAACACAATTCTCAAAAAATATTGGCTTGTATGGTGGATCCGTTGCGTGAATAGGCATACAAGGGGGTTGGTTGATTGGATTGACTGCCTTGTCCCTGGAAATACCCTAAATCCCCGTTCTGCAATAGCGTCAACCCGGCGTGTTGCAGTCCTTGGGGTTTCATGAACGTCAGGCTTGGATCATTTTTTGAGATGCCGATGGATACTTGACGAAACCCGATTTGATCATAGAGGTGTATACCAGGATCCCCTTCAGCGACCGCAAGCGCGGCGCGGGGAACACCATTGATATCAAACAAGGCAAAATTGGCTCCATTCTGGGTATTTGTCAGTTCCGCCCGGATATGGCCAAGGCTATCTTTCAACACAAATTTTTCCGCGCTAACCACCTTTCCAGAAGTAAAATCCAATCCGGAATACTGCAAGCCTGAAACAGCGAGCAAAGCCAACAAGAGGAAAAAGTTGACCAGATTCGTTCGTTTTAACTTTTGGTTTTGCGCTTCAACGATTGAAAGGCGGATGCTCATGGTTTCGAGATTCATATTGTTCAAAATCCTAACTCCTTGCTATTTAGAAAAATCCCGGGTTCCACTTTAGATTTTGGAGAAACGCGAGTCTTCGTTAGGTGAAGCCGATTCGAAGTGGAATACGGATTGATTAGGATGGTAACCCCTCTCTTATGGAATGGTGCGCGGTTTGTGATGAATTTCGGTATGATGGGATAGAATGAATATAGACGGGATGAAAATGTGAGACCGTGGAGAGTGGGAGAGGTTGTAAGTTTGGATGGGGTGGGTGCGGTTCCGGTCTATGACGGGTACGGCGCCGCTCCAGCGTTCCATCCGCTATCGCGGATTTCCCGCTTCGCTATCCAGGGATCGCGCTTTCAGCGCTCATTGATTTGTATGCTATTCTTGTTGAGGCCTGAAAGGCCGTTCTATGGATAGCCTAGGGACGGCCCTTCAGGCCTCAACGATGTTTATTTTTTTACATTGGATTGTGGATTGGCCGTAGGTAAGGGATTTGATGGGGTGGGGTGCGATAAAATGGTGGGCTACGCGCCTATGGCGCTTTGAGCCCACCCTACAAAGATAGTGGGAAGAGTTGGAAACATTTTGTCGTATGGGTATCGAAGGGTGTGGGTGTTGATAGGGTGGGAGCGGTGCCGGTCTATGACGGGTACGGCACCGCTCCAGCGTTCCATCCATGAGGGGAATAGAACATGAATTATGACCGTATGAATGATCCCAACCATCTGGGAGGGGGCAGGGCTCCATCCATGGGGGGATGGAACCCTGGGGTGTTTCTCGTGTGGATTTTATTTTGATTGTCCCTTGTCGTTGGGGGTTAGGGGTGGGGAGGGGTGGTCCAGTTGGCGGCGGTGGTAAAGCGGGTGAGGAGGTCCGCACCGATGAGGGCTTTGTATTCTTCGTAGATGGGTTGGGAGGCCTGGCGGAATTGGAGAATGGCCTCGGGGGATGGTTCGGTGATCTGGACGCCCTGGGCTTCGAGGAAGACCCGGTGTTCCGCCTCGTTTTCCACCACCGTTCGGCGTTGCACAGCGGCCGCCTCTTGGGCGGCTTGGCGCAAGCCGTCCTGCTGGGCTGGGTTGAACTGATCCCACTTTGTTTTATTCATACAGAAGATGATGGGGTCGAAGGCGTAGTGCCAGAGGGTAATATGCTTTTGCAGTTCATAGACGCCGCTGGAGCGGATGACGTGGAGGGGGTTTTCCTGGCCATCCATGGTGCCTTCGCGCAGGGCGACGATCAGGTCGCCGAAATTCATCTGGCTGGGGTCGGCGCCCCAAAGGCGATAGAGGGAGATGAACATTTGCAGCGAAGGCACGCGGATTTTCAGGTTTTTGATCTCATCCAAGGTGGACACAGGGCGTCGGTTGTTGGTCACGTGGCGGAAGCCGTTGAAGCCATAGGCGAGGCCCACCAGGCCGAACGGTTCCAGGGAGTCCAACATCTCCTGCCCCAGTTCACTGGTGCAGAGGGATTCGGCGGTTTCGTAGGAATCGAAGAGCCAGGGCATGGACCAGACGGTCCAGCGGGGATCGCTATAGGTCAACAGGATGGAGGATTCCCACGAGGCGGTCAGGGTGCCAGCCTGGACCATTTCCAGTTCGGTGCGTTGGTTGTTATTGGAAAGGGAGGCGCGGGTGACCAGGCGGATGGCGAATTCGCCGGGAAAGGCTTCTTCCACCAGTTCCTTCCACTTGGCGGCGCCGGTGTGCCATTCGGATTGCTCGCTGAGAATGTGGCTAAAGGTGATCTGGGATTTGGTATCGGGGGCATCACAGGCGGCGAGAAGCAAAAACGGAACGCATAGACAAATGGCTAGAAACGAACGCATGACAACCTCGGGCATGAATCAATCTGTGTTTTTGAACGATCTAATCCGATTTGGACAGGAAAGCAAGGGTTGAGAGGAGGTGAGTTTTTGTGTTGCCCTGGGGCTGGGATTCGCGCTTTTATGCTAGAATAGGGCCACATACCGATGGGTCCGGTCCGCGGATCGGTCCACGATCTTCAGGGAAACAGGAAAACAACAATGGCTATTCTTTATATCGCTGTACTCATTTTCGCGGGTTTGTTACTCATGGTAGCGGAACTTTTTGTCCCCGGAGCCATTTTGGGGTTGTTTGGGGCGCTCTTGATGGGGGCGGGGGTGTATTTGAGTTTCAGTTTTTACGGGCCGGTGATGGGGATCATCGTGCTGACGCTGTCGGTGGTGTGTGTGGTGATTTTATCGGCGCTGGGATTTAAATACATGCACCGAACGTTCATGGGGCGCTGGCTGATTTTGTCGGATGAAGTATCGAAGGACAGGGGATATCACTCGGACCTCTACAAAGATCATGATTTGCT
>JAVFAP010000454.1:0-3988 GCA_034002445.1 bacterium
CAAAGCGGCTTAATAAGAAAATTTCGTGGATAGGCTCATTTTCTCATCCACAACAATTGACAATATCTCTCTGCTTGCTTGAGCCAAGGGATGATCTATTTTCAGGCCTCCAAAGATAGAGGTTGAAAGGAATTTAATTCAAGTGAAAAAAAATCTTGGCTTTACATTAATCGAACTACTCATTGTGGTGGCCATCATTGGCATTTTGGCGGCGATCGCCGTACCCAACTTTATGCAGGCCCAGGTTCGGGCCAAGATCGCCCGGGTCGAATCGGATCTGAAAGCGCTGAAGACCGCGATGGAGTCGTACCGGCTGGATAACAATGACTATCCCAATTCATCGACGGGAAAGGTCCTGCAGTCGATGACCCGGCTGGAAGAACTGACCGAACCAGTGGCGTATATGTCCACGATTCCTGTGGATCCGTTCAATACACATGGGATAGCCAACCACCTGTCCCCAGGGGAGTATATCTACCATAACGATAGCGCGAGCGAATGGCCGCGGGATATTTTCTTGGCGATCCGAGCCTATCATTTCGGGCCCAACCGCAAGCATCCCAACTGGATCATCATCAGCCATGGGCCGGATAAGCAAACTCAGGATTATGACACTGGCGGGTCGATCCCCTGGGGCGCATTGCCGTATGACCCCACCAACGGCGTTACCAGCCGGGGAGATATCTACCGATACAACGATTGACGTTGGTTTGACCCTTGCTCCCGCGAGAAGATTTCCAGCCTCTCCACGCCGGTTTGAATGCCGGTTGGAGAGGCTACAATCATTCTGGACACCCTAAAAATTGGTTGAAAACTCTACCGTTTGAAAGAACAGGCGCATGTATCAATTTCTCTTATTTGATCTGGATGGAACCTTGACCGATTCGGTCGAGGGCATTTTAGGCACGTTGCGGTATACCTTGGAACAGTTTGGGATCGAAGAGACGGATGAGAAACGGATGATCTCGTTTATCGGTCCACCCTTGCTGGAATCACTGCAAACGCACTATGGGATGACAGAGCCGGATTTGCAGACCGCTCTGATCACCTACCGGGATCATTACCGGGCGCATGGGATGTACCAAAACCAGCTGTATCCAGGGGTTCTTGCCACCTTGGAGACATTACGGGAGCAGGGTGTGCGGATGGGAGTGGCGACTGCGAAGGGAGAGTGGACCGCCAACCGGGTGGTGGATCATTTTGGTTTACGACCCTATTTCGAGTTTGTGGTTGCCAGTGATATGAAGGTCAACCGCAATCACAAAGACCAAATCATTACCTTGGCGTTGACCCACCTCGATGGGCTGCCAAAAGAGAAAATTGTGATGATTGGGGACCGCCAGGATGATATTCTGGGCGCTCATAAGAATGGCATCGCTTCGGTTGCGGTGACCTATGGGTATGGCACGATCGAAGAACTGCGGAAAGCTTCTCCCACCCATTTTGTATCTCACCCGAAGGAAATCATTGACTTGGTTGGGGAATGACAGTGTAGTGAGAACCTGATCACTTTATCCCCTTGACGGATGAACATGAAAAAGCCCGGGCCACAGACCCGGGCTTTTTCTTCGTATAGGAATCCCAATTATTCAACAAAAGGCGCAGCGGTCACATCCCTAAAATTAGGAGCGATGTCCACGGGATATAACTGACTGCCGACTACAAAATTCTTGTCCGCAGGTTGCAGTGGCAACCGAACCGGAGAGGTGGTTACGCTGGTAAACTCAGGAGAGAAGGTTGTAACGGAACGACCGTTGTCGCCCTTCTCGCTGACCTGGAACGCGTTGGCCAACCCCGCTTCATGGACCGTACCAAAGCCATCGATAACCAGAAGACCTACCGGGACACTATTGGAATTCAAGCCCAGGGAAGGATTGGCTCTGTTGGAGACCACTTCGATATCTTTAGCGATGGGGAATCCAAAGAATGGCGTGCTGGTATTGGTGGCAACATAGGCCCCATTTTCAAATTTCGGGGGGAAATTCAACCGTGCATCACCAACTGTGTGAATCGCACCGTACTTATCCAGGAGATAGAAGCCTTTCCCTGAGGGGGTGAGTTCAAACGCGATGGCACTGTCTGGGGTACCGAAATAAGGAAGGTTGGCGTCGGGAGTTTGCCACGGAGCGGCGAGGGGGGCGTTGTTGATCGGCATCCCAAATTTTGGGTCGAGCCAATCTTTGTACGTGACCTGGACTTCTCCGGGCTGGGTATCCGCAACCACGTTGAAATCAAGAGGCAGGCGGTTGCTATGCACCGCACCCAGACCGTCCATGATATAATATCCGTTGGTCATGGCGATGTGCCTTGTTTCCAGTGTTCCCGAAGGTGTCATGGAGGCGGGCACGGTCAGCGAAACCCATTCCACCGAGACTTCCAGATCCCGAGCGACATCTGATCCCGGTCCGAAATAGAGGTAGATTGGCGTGACACTATCCACGTTGGGAGAGGCCAGATAGGGTTTGTTGACGGAACTAGTCAGAGGACCACCGTTCAACAACTGGGCCGCTGAAAGAGTGGAGCCAGACACATCGATGGTGTTGGGATACAGGGTTTGACGGGTTACGGGAGAGCCCTCTTCGTCAAACGTGTAGAAAGGCATGTTATTATTCCCGACCGAGTGGACAACGCCATCCGCGTCCAAGACAAAATACCCTTTGTATCCATAGGTGATCCCACGCCAATCGGGCGCGATTTCGATATCCTTCGCCACATCGAATCCAAAATAAGGCAAGTGGGGATTGCTCTTATTTTGCATTGCGAATTCCGCCGGAGAGGTGACGACGAAAGGATGTGTGCTAAGAGTTAATCCGAACTGTCCCCCGAATGCATCTAGTACATACGCACCATTCACATTCCCGTTAGGATCAGCCACGAATTCTACATCTTTCGCCACAGGAAACGGGAATTGAAAGCGTTGGGAAGTCACTTCCAGTTCCTTGAAATAAAACACCTTATCCGTCCCTTGCGCATTCCCGCTAAACAGACGGCCAAACCCATCCATGATCAGAATCCCATCCTGATTGGTTTCGGTTGGCTCATACTGAGCGAAAGCGGTAGTCCCACATACCAGCGTTAGGGCGAAGATGCCGAGAAGTAGCCGGTTCAAGGCCATTTCGACCTCCTTGAAGCAAGTTGTATTGATTTTTCTACGATATCATCATACCCGCAAAGCAGGTATTTCTTCTGATTTCCTGTTGTTCCCTACAGTTCCATCGAGAGGGGAACCAAGCGTTTCCGCAGCGGAAAAAAACCGGGGAAAAGATGGATAACCTTCCTGGTTGTAGGCAGATAAAACCTCTTGCAGTATAGGAAAATCCCTTTTGAGTGTCAAGGGAAAATTAACTCAAGTACAGCAAAAATGAGGATCTGCGTGCTCTCGGTTTCGGTTGCTGGGCGAATGGGCCCTCGATTCTCCTATAAAATAACAAAAACTCCAAAAAAGTACAACATAAAATTTAAGGGCTTTTGTCTGAATCGGGTCTGGTTCCGTCAAACGCGTAAGGTAAACCAAAATGTACCTTACTGGCGCTATTTTAAAACAAATCAATGGGTATAGATAGGTGAGCAGCCCTTTTTGCACAAAATAAATTTCTATTTTATTGTGGGCTGATACGTCTTTTGGTTTCGCTATCCTTCCCATTCCAGATTGCGGTATCAGTTGAGCACAATTTTCCTCTTTTGGATAGGGGGCGGTTCTTTCTCTCCCTGATTTTTTTTAAATCCGAGGATCCGGATCCTTGAGCCCCCCCGCGATTTGCTTGTGAGGAGTGCTTCCTCTCATCCCCTATCGACTCCCGTTGGGCAGGCAAATAGGGGATGAAACCATGCGTTCCTTGCATGGGATCGTGTATGGAAATTGCCTCCCTCGCTCCTGGCTCAATCGGCTTGGAAGCGAGGGGAAAATTTATATTCTCTTTGTGTTGATGCCTTGACAGCGTAAGGGAGTACAATACAATCCATGTCAAGTTTAAATCCTTTACAAGCA
>JAVFAP010000455.1:0-3988 GCA_034002445.1 bacterium
GTTTTGCCCGCTAGCAAAAGGGCTTCGGTGATTAGGGGATCGATGTGGTCGTCGTGTTCGTGGGTATGAAACGCAATTTCGATGAGAGAGGCCAACCGCGCGACTTGTTCCCGGGTGAGATCGAAGTGGGCGGGCTCGTCATCGGAGGGTGGATTGGGCCCTCGATCCAAATCAAATGTAAAAACGGTGTTCGGGGTCTGCACAAGAACGGAACTGGAATAGAGTTGAACGATGCGAACGCCAGATGGGACGGGATCTGTCGTTATTTTCGTAATTGCCCGATCGATGGCCGCCTGGTAATAGGCGACGACCGCCTCGTCGGTTTCCGAGCGGGGTCGGCTTACCCAGTCGTCCAGCGCAAGGAGAGCCTGCTTGCGCACGCTGGTGGTGGGAACCGAAGGAGGCGATTGCGTCAGCGATTCCATGATCGAACCACCAATCCCGTCGCCTGGAACGGCTGGTGTGTAAATGGCAATAAAAAAAACAATAAACGAAACATGTAAGAAATGGCGAGGGATGGGTTTCAAGTCTGTTCCTCCCTTTCAGGCTTCATGGTATCGAAAATGGAATGGAGATCCGGTCGGCGCGGTGGAAGGGTGGGCCATGCGCCTTCGGCGCTTTAGCCCACCCACTCATCTGCCTGTTTACTATCTCCTACCCACTGGCCCCTGCCTTTGTCATCCAAATACCTGGTGGGCATAGTCCGCACTTTGGCGATGGGCCTCGACGGGGTTCAATGTCTTGGGTGTGCCTGTTTCGACCGCGATTTCCATCACCAAGTGGGGTGAGACCCCCTTGGCTTTTAACGCGGCGGCTACGGCGGGGTAGTCGAGATCGCCTTCACCCAGGGTTTCGGACCAGACGCCGCCGTGCGACTGGCGCAGATGGAGTTCGCTGACCCGGTCTCCATAGAGTTGGATCACATCCATCAGCGCGACGGCGGAATTACCAGAGCCGCGGTAAATCCAATGCGAATCCAGACACAGGGTGACCAGTTCGGGATCGGTGCCCACCATCATGTGGTGAAATTCGCGGGCGGCGAAGAGCAGTTCCATATCATGATTGTGGTACGACAGTGTCAGTCCCATTTCTTTCAGGCCCTTGCCCAAGGCGTTCATCGCCCGCGCCTGCACTTGGAGTTGGGCGTCGCTCTTGCCTTCCTTGGCTCCCCAGGCCAAGGGGTTGGGGTTGGTGACCACGATGCGCACCCCCGCCGCCTTAGCGGCTTTGGCGATGGTGAGAATCCCCTCGATGCTTTTGGGGGCTTCGGCGGCCTCGTGGAGTAAACTCCCAACGTAGATGGAGCGCATCTCCAGGTTGTGCTTTTTGAGAAGCGGAACCAGGGTTTCGATCTGTTCAGGCGAGCCGATGGTGGGCTCGAAGCCATCCAGACCGCTGGCGGCGACATCGCCCAGGCCTTCATCCAGCGAAGCGTTGAAATCGCGGTTTTCGCGGGCATAGAAAACATGCCACGAGTAGGCGTTGGAGGCGATATGCCGCTTCTCTTGCGCGGCCGGGATGTGGCTTGCCGCGAGCAGAGCGCCAGCGGCCAGCCCGGTGGTTTGGATAAATTGACGGCGTGTGGCTTGGTTCATGAATTTTCTCCCCTATTGGTTTATTGAATATACACCGTTTTGATATTGACAAATTCGTGGATGCCGAACGCCGCCAGTTCGCGGCCATAGCCACTGGCTTTGATGCCGCCGAAGGGCAGGCGGGGATCGGAGCGGACGAAATCGTTGACAAAGCAGCAGCCCGCTTCCAGTTCGGTTTCCGCGATACGTTCTCCCCGCGCGCGGTCACGAGTAAAGACGGCCGCACCCAGGCCGAAGGTGGATTGGTTGGCTAGCGCGATCGCCTCAGCCTCGTCTTGCGTCTGGATCAACGCGGCGACCGGGCCGAACAACTCTTCCTCAAACGCGGTCATTCCTGGCCGCACCTGGCTAAGCACTGTGGGGGGATAGTATGCTCCCGGCCGGTCCGGGATCACCCCGCCCAACAGCAACTGGGCCCCTTGTTCTATACTATCGAGAACCTGGGTATGAAGTTCCTTGCGCAGATCCGCGCGCGCCATGGGGCCCAGCGGGGTCTCATCCAGGGTGGGATCGCCGATCTGGATTTGCCGCATCTGGTCCACCATGCGGGTTTCAAACTCCGCATAGACCGCCTGATGAATGATAAAGCGCTTGGCGGCAATACAACTTTGGCCCGCGTTGAGCATACGGCTGGTGACGCAGAGAGGCACGGCGTGGTCTAAATCCGCATCCTCCAGAATGATGTAGGGGTCGCTGCCACCTAACTCCAGCACGGTTTTCTTGAGGCATTCACCCGCCTTCCGGGCGACCGCGCGGCCAGCGGGGGTGCTGCCCGTGAGGGTGACCGCCTTGACCAAGGGATTCTCGATCACGGTATCGACCGCCTTGCTGCCAACCAGCAGGGTTTGAAATACCCCATCCGGAAAGCCGGCCTCACGGAAGATGGCCTCGATCGCCAGTGCGCAACCCGGCACATTGGACGCGTGTTTCAATAACCCCGTATTGCCAGCCATGAGATTGGGAGCGGCGAAGCGAAACACCTGCCAGAAGGGAAAATTCCACGGCATGACCGCCAGCACCGGGCCAAGCGGCAGAAATGAGACAAAACTATATTTGGCGTCTGTTGCGGTGGGCTGGGCTTTTAAGAACGCCTCTGCTTCAGTTGCGTAATAGCGGCAGACCCAGGCGCATTTTTTGATTTCGGCCATGCCTTCCCGGACCACTTTCCCCATTTCTTCCGCCATCAGCAAGGCGAAGGGGCGGGCGTTGGCTTCCAGGATCGTGGCGACCTTTTCCATCCATTCCGCCCTCTGAGCGAAGGGAGTGGACCGCCATGATGCAAAGGCGGTGTGAGATTGTTGAATTTTCTCTGAAACCGCCTCGGGACTGTCGGGTTTATAGGTCTTGATGATTTCCCCGGTTGCGGGATTGATTGCTTCGAGGATCATGGCCATTCCTTTCGTGCGGAAATTAGGATTTCTTGGATTTTTTTCAAAGCCAGAATGTATAGAGCAGCCACACCGCGCCACCCGCGGCCAATCCTTCGATGAGGGTGCCGGTGGAATAGAATTTGTATCCGGTCCATAAATCCATGCGTGAAAATTGAGTTACCACCCAAAAATAACTGTCGTTGGCGTGTGAGATCACCATCGATCCCGCGCCGATCATGATGACTACCAGCGCCAGTTGATCTGGGCTGGTGAAGCCTAGCGGCGCGCAAAGGGGCGCGAGCAGGGAGGCGGTCGTCACGATGGCCACGGTGGATGAACCCTGGGCGGTTTTGATCGCGGCCGCAATGAGGAAGGGGAGCCAGATCCCCAGGTGCAGGTTAGCGAGAGGGCCGCTGATGGCGTCGGCGATGCCCGCGTTCTGCAGGACTTTCCCAAAGGCGCCGCCCGCCCCGGTGATCAGGATAATAATGGCGGCGCTATGCAGGGCATCGCCGACCCAGCCAACGGAGGAAAACATGGATTTATCCCACTGTTTTGGCAGAAAAAAGGCGGCCAAGACCCCCAGGCAGAGCGCGACGATGGGATTCCCAAAAAATGTAAGCATGGGGATCAGTGATCCCGTGCCCAAGGGATGGGTGGGATAGGTGGCGATGGATTGCAGCACGATCAGCACCAAGGGCAGCACGATGGGGATAAACGCCTTGATGGTGCAGGGCGCGCTTGCCATCCGTTGCTGGAGGGCATCCTCGCTGAGTTCGGGCGCGGGATCGATGTAACAGCGTGAACCAACCCACACCGCGTAGGCCCAGCCCACTAGCAAAGCGAAGGCACTGGTCAGCAGGCCGTAAAAGATGACGGTCCCCAGATCGGCCCCCAATTTCGCCGCCGCGAAGATCGGGCCGGGGGTGGGGGGCACCATGGTATGGGTGGCGTATAATCCCAAGGCCAAGGCGATCGCGCAACCCGCCAGGGAGAGTTTGGCTTCTTTGGCCAAAGCTTTTT
>JAVFAP010000456.1:0-3980 GCA_034002445.1 bacterium
TCGAGATTGAAAAAACGATGGATTCGAAGGATGTCGATGATCGCCAACCAGAAGGGGAAACAATTGCCTACGAGGTTACTCTGGAGCGCCCCAACCGGCTCTTCGTCAAGGATGGAGAGAGTCAAGGGATCCTGGTTTCGAACGGCAAAACTGTCCAGGTTTTTTTCCCTGAGATGAATGTCGTTCTCAAACAACCGGCGCCGAAGCAATACCCGGCCTATCTGGATTTTTTCCGGAATGAACCCGAAGCGGTAGTGTTTTATCTCGCGTTTTCCGCGGTACCAGTTCTCACCCAGGTTTTTCACCCCATGGGTTTTGACGAGGTGAAACAAGTGTATGCCCAGGGAAAATATCTGGGGGAAGAGAATCTCAACGGGATTCAGACTGTCAAATTGTGTCTGGAAGAGAGTGATGTTCTATACACCATCTGGGTGGATGCGGGTGAGAAGGCGCTGATTCATCAGGCTCGCCTTGAAATGACGGAAGAAGGACGAAAAAAAGAAAAAAATATGGAGCACTATACCGAAACGGCCCGTTTTCGCCGTTGGACGCTGGATAGCAAATTACCCAAAAAAACCTTTGATTTTACTCCTCCCAAGAGCAAGGATTTGAAAACGATCGCCTCATTTACGGAGTTGACGGAAGTTGAGGAATCGCAGGCGCTCAGGGAAGGCCAGCGCGCTCCTGGGTTCAAACTCAACCGAATTGGCGAGGGAGTGGAAACCCTGGCCGCGCACAAGGGGAAAAATGTAGTGGTGCTGGATTTCTGGGCGAGTTGGTGCCCCCCCTGCCGGACGATGATGCCGATGATCGAACGACTTTCGGCTTTGTATCAGGGGAAGAATGTTGTTTTTTACTCGATCAATCAAAAAGAGAGCGAAAAGAAGATCAATTTGTTTTTATCCAAACAAGGTTTTCAATCCACCATTCTGCTGGACCCCGACGGAGCGATCGGGCAATTGTATGGGGTGCAGAGTATCCCTCATGTGGTGCTAGTCGGCAAGGATGGCAAGGTGAAAAAAACAATCACCGGTTTGCCCGGCGATTTTGAGACCATGATGCAAGCGCTCATCGAGAAAGAGCGGTAATTCTGATCCCCCGCCCCGGCATGCCGGGGCTTTTTCATGGGGTGGGCTGGGGGTAATCCTCGCGGACGCGGAAGACTTGCAATGTGTCCAGCGGCATGGTTTGCCCGAGGCAATAAGGGGTGTCGCACCAGATGGTGGCATAAAATTTGGCGCCAAAACGGTTCATTGTCCGCAGGGGGATGGAGCCAGGGGCCTGAATTTCCTGGATCAGTTCCAAATTGGCCTTGAATGATGGATCGGTTTCGAATCCATGACCGGCGTGAATGTACTGAGGCCAAAGGAGGATATCGCCGGCCTTGGGGAAGGCGCGGTTGCGGTGGACTTGCTGAAATCCGGCCCGGTCCGCGTAGTACTTCCAGCCCCAGTGCCCGACATACCAGGTTTGCTGGTCGGGTTGGGCCCACGCTTCTTTTGCGAATGTGGCAAAATGGCGGTACACATTGGCGTATTCGGTATCGGCATAATGGACAGCGAATCCCATCCCTCCTTGCACGATAAGCAGGCCGAGGCAAAGTCCCTTACCCAAACGGGTCCAATTGGAATTCAATTCGATCGAACGAAAGACCAGGATGGTGAGGGGGACCATGGCCAACAACAAATGGCGGACGGCCTGAAATGGCACGAAAAAGATACTGAAAAGCACGGGAGCGCAAAGAAAGGCGAAAAGAAAGAGAGAATCGGCGGCTTGGCCGTCTTCTTGATTTTGGATATAGGCGATCCCCGTCCGGAATCCCTCCCAGAGCGCGAACAACAACAGTATTCCCCCAGTAACCGACCAAAAGAGATACTCAAACCCCGCTTTGCCTTCCCAGTAGGTTTGGACGCCAAAATAGGTCAGGATGCCTGTTAATCCCAGAAACGCGAGGGTAGGCCAGCGTTTTTCCGTCCATTCTTGATAAAGAATGAGTGGGATGAGGTAGAGGATGCTGCCAAACAGCATCACCATCCCCCACAGTTTGTTTTGCCAGGGTTTGGGGGTCATGTGATGCTTTTGCATGGCCAGGAAAACCATGTGCATGGTGCCGTACCAGAGTTGATTATGAAGACACCAGAGCGCGATCAAGGCGAAGAGGGGCCATACCCAAATCATCAACCGGTATTTACGCTGGAAGAAGGGATAGAGCAACAAGACTGGCAGCATGATGATGGCGGAGTACTTGGTCATTACCGCCAAGCCCGTGAAAATCGCGCCCGCGCAGAGAGTGGGCCGGTGTTCTTTATCGGTGCCTTGGATGAACAACGCCAGGCCGGCGATAGCCAGACCCAGGGCGGGGGTATCGCGCATGACATTGCCAGATACCATTACCGCAGGGCTGACCAGCACAAATAGCACGGGATAGATGGAGCCGTTCGCGAACCGGTTGGATAACGCCATGGCGCCAAAGCCCAGCAACAACAAAAAGACCATCATCGCGGCGTGCAACACCATTTCGTTGAAACCAGATATCGCGGCGAAGGGCGCCAGAAAGTAACTGATGAATACGGGGTTTGTCGTTGTCTCCAGGATGGGCGTGACCTCGCCGGTCCAATCGATTTCTCCACCCAAGGGATTGAGGGGATCGTTGATGATCTCTTGAGTGATGGCGAGGACAAAGGTATCGTCAATGTGATACGCTTTGTTTAAAAACGGAACGGCGGTCAGTAGAATCACCAGGATGAGTAACCAACATGTGGGAGCGTCGAAAGAGTCGTTCATGGATTTCTCCTGGCAAAGGGATTGGGATCGGGATGCTGATTTGTCTTTTTGAGCATTCAATCCAGTTTCTCGTTTACGAAATAGAAAGGTTCATCCTTGCGGTGCATGAAGGTCAGGATTTCCGCAACTAATCCGAAGAAAAGAGAATGCACACCCAAAAGCCCGATCATGAATCCCAGGGCCAGGGTGATGCCGCCCACCTTGGTTATCCCCCATAAGAAACTCAATATTCCACCTAGTCCCAGAAAGCATCCGAGCAGGATGGAAACCAGGCCGATGGGGCCGAAGAAATGGCTGGGCCGTTGCATGTAACGGGTGAAAAAGCCCACGGTGATAAAATCCAACGCGGCCCGCATGACCCGCTCATACCCGTATTTACTCTGCCCAAATTGGCGGGCGTGGTGGGTGACGGGAAGTTCCGCGATGCGGAATCCATGGTTGGCGGCCAGCACGGGGATGAATCGGTGCATTTCGCCATAGAGGTGGACATGGTCAAAAACCTCTCGGCGATAGGCTTTCAAGCCGCAGTTGAAATCGTGCAATTCAATATGGCTGACCCGGGAGACGATCCGGTTAAAGACTTTGGAAAACGCTTTCTTGTGCCAGGGATCCTGACGATCTTTTTTCCAGCCGGAAACCAGATCGAATCCTTCGTTGAGTTTTGCGATGAGGTGGGGGATTTCGGCCGGTTCATCCTGCAAGTCCGCGTCGATGGTGACCAGGATATCTCCTTTCGCTGCGGCGATGCCAGCAGCCAAGGCGGCGGATTTCCCGTAGTTCCGGCGAAAATGGAGAGCCTTGATCCCTGACAGGGAAGAGTGAATCTGCTGGATCACATCCCAGGTGGTGTCTGTGCTCCCATCGTCGATCAAGATGATTTCGATCGGCGACATGGGGGGCTGGGAGAATGCCGCTTGAATTTGCGAACACAGTTGGGAAAGGGTGTCCTCTTCATTCTTGGCGGGGATGATGACAGAAATAACGGGTTTATTTTGTGTTGTGATGGGTCTGTACCTCTTTCGTCCAGCATTGGGCGATTTCATTATACCGAAATTTTTCCCCCGCCGAAAGGCTCTATTCCCGCTTTCCCCAATACTCTCTTGGGCGTGCCTTCTCCATCAATTGGAAATGTGCAGGAATTATGATGGCTCGTACGGTCGCTTGTCGGGATTGGATGAAAATGATGAGGACGCGCC
>JAVFAP010000457.1:0-3976 GCA_034002445.1 bacterium
GAAATACGGTTTTTCACAATTGAACAGCAGCATCTCGGTTTGCAGCGCGGGCGTGGTCTGGACATGGTGCTGCCATTGCGGATGGCTTTTCCAGCGTAGAATTTCCGGGATGGGCAAAGGTTCAATAATGGCCAGGTTTCCGGTTTCGAATTCCGCGATCGCTGTGAATGGATTGCTGATGATGCGCATCTTCAAATTCGGCTGTTTCGGCTTGAGTCCCCAGAACAATTCATTCCGCGTAAACAACAATTCCTGATCGTGTTTCCATTCTTGAAAAATCCAGGGTCCGCCGCCCACGGGGCTTTCCCCAAACGGGGTTCCACTCAGTTCTGCCGCTTTCACCTTCTCCCTGGGTACGATGGAGGCGGCTGGCATCGCCAGCATCTGCAAAAAGGGAGCAAAGGGCTCTTTTAATTCGATGATGAGCGTCTGGGCATCGGGGGTATGAAATGTGTTGACTTTTTCGAAAATCCAAGAAGAAGGCGAAGCAGTGGCGGGGTCCATGATCCGCTGAAACGAGTAGACCGCGTCCTCTGATTTGATCTTCCGCCCAAACGAAAAACACGCGGCTGGATTGAGGTGGAATGTATACCGGAGCCCATCAGAAGATAGTTCCCACCGGGCGGCGGTATCGGGAATGATTTGGGCTTGGCGGTCAAACCGGATCAGGTTGGAAAAAACCAGCCCAATTAACCGGCCATCGAAAAACCCCCACGATTTAGCCGGATCCAGCGAAGGCGGATCACTCAGATCATAAAATACCAGGGTATCTGGATCGGGTGGTGCGACAAAGTACTCTCCATCGAACTCACTTTTATTGATACTGTTATCTCCGCAGGATTGAAGCCCATGCAAGAGAACAATCCATCCCAGCAGAACGAGAATCGTGCGGGATGGCCTTTTTCTGACAGAAAGGGGCACTCTCTCCTGATCTGTGTGGAGAAGGGGTGGGAGAATCCGTCCTGCCCGGCTACCATAGGCACCGGGGCCATTCATCCATATCGAGATCAGTAAGGAAAACAAGAAGATCACGCTATCCTTTGGGGTCTTTTTGTGATTAGGTAGAATAATCCAATCTCATTTTTTTTAGAATAGATATAATAACACTCGTCAATATTTCGTTCGTTTTTGTGTACTGGTTGTGGTCGGGTTTAATTCAATCCATACGAAGCAGGTGAAGGAAATGATGAAACTCAAATCGTTGTATGTCGCTCCTGTGTTGCCGCCGGAACTGAAACCGCTGCGCGACATCGCCATGAATCTTTGGTTTTCGTGGAACTGGGACGCGGTCCGGTTGTTTATTCGGATCGATGCGGAATTGTGGGAGCAGACGTATCAAAACCCAGTGGCGATGCTGGGGCGGGTATCGCAGGCACGCTTGAAGGAACTGGCGCGGGACGAGAGTTTTGTCGCGAATGTGGAACGGGTAAATACCCAGTTAAAAGAATATCTCCAGTCCAAAAAGTGGTATCAAGAAAATTATTCCGACTCCGATGGGATGAAAGTCGCCTACTTCTGCTGTGAGTACGGTCTGGATGAGGGGCTTCCGGTCTACTCCGGGGGGTTGGGAGTCTTGGCGGGCGATCACATGAAAGCCGCTTCGGATTTGGGCATCCCCATCGTCGGCGTGGGACTGCTCTATCGGCAAGGCTACTTCCGCCAGCGCCTCAACGCGGATGGCTGGCAGTTGGAAGACTATCCCGAAAACGACTGGTACAACATGCCCGTCAACCTGATTAAGGATGAAGCCGGGCAACCCCACGTGATCCATGTAACCATGGGCGACAAGCAAGTCATGGCCCAAATTTGGTGTGTGGATATCGGTCATGTCAAATTGTACTTGCTGGATACCAACTTCGAAGCCAATTCCCCTTGGGCTCGCGAAATTACCACCCAACTCTACGGCGGTGACCGGGATATGCGGATTCGTCAAGAGTTACTTTTGGGCATCGGCGGATATCGGGCACTCAAAGTGGTGGGATACCAGCCCACTGTCTACCATGTCAACGAAGGCCATTCCGCCTTCTTGCTGCTGGAGCGCATCCGGGATTTGATGGAAAACCAACATCTTTCGTTTAAAGAAGCGCGGGAGATCGTCTGGGCCTCCAACGTGTTTACCACCCATACCCCCGTCCCGGCTGGAAACGAGCAATTTGATACCGATTTACTCAAGCGCTATCTAGAACCCAAGGTTACCCGGTTGGGGATTACCTGGGATGATTTTGTCCGCATGGGGCGAGTGAACCCCGATGACAAAACCGAACTGTTTGGTATGACAGTATGGGCCTTGCGCAATTCCGCTTTCAGTAATGGCGTAAGTCGCTTGCATGGTCATGTATCCCGCAAAATGTGGAATGGTATTTGGCCGAATTTGCCCGAAAATGAAGTGCCCATCAATCACATCACCAATGGAATCCACACCCGCAGTTGGCTGAGCCATGATATGGGCGATCTGTTTGATTCCTACCTCGGGCCGCGTTTTGCACAAAAACCTTGGCAATTCGATGTCTGGGACCGGATCGAGCGCATCCCCACCATTGAACTCTGGCGGACTCATCAACGCCGCCGCGAGCGCCTCGTCTTCTTTGCCCGCAAACGCTTACAGCGCCAATTGGCCCGCCGGGGCGCCCATCATTCCGAACTGGCGGCTGCGGACGAAGTCCTCAATCCCCAGGCCCTGACCATCGGCCTGGCCCGCCGTTTCGCCACCTATAAGCGCTCCAACCTTATCTTTCGCGATAAAGAACGCTTACGCCGCTTGATCAGCAACCCCGAGCAGCCCGTGCAATTCATCATCGCCGGTAAGGCACATCCCCAGGATATTCCCGGCAAGGAGATCATCAAGGATATTATCCATAGTATTCGCGAGCAGCCGTTCCGTTCACATATCGTCTTCCTCGAGGATTACGATATCAACGTGGCCCGCTACTTGGTTCAAGGGGTGGATGTGTGGCTGAATACCCCGCGGCGGCCCCTGGAAGCGTCTGGCACTAGCGGCATGAAAGCGGCGGCAAACGGCGCCCTGAATCTCAGCATTTTGGATGGCTGGTGGGATGAGGCCTACGACCCCGAAGTGGGCTTCGCCATCGGCAATGGCGAAGAGTACCAGGATCACACCTACCAGGATGATGTAGAGTGCAAGGCACTCTTCAATTGCTTGGAAAACGAAATTGTCCCCCTCTTCTTTGACCGGGACAGCTCGGGAATCCCTCGCAAATGGGTGGATAAAATGAAATCCTGCATCTCCCGCCTCGGCCGCCAGTTCAATGTCTCCCGGATGCTGCAAGAGTATACCGAACTTCTCTACCTCCAAGCCCACAGTTCCGGGTTGGCGATGCAAGCCGATGGCTGTGAGCGCGCCAAGGCTATCTCCGCATGGCGTCAAAAGGTTCGCGCCACCTGGAACCGCGTCGCCATCACCAACGTGCAGGTCGATATGCCTCGCAAGGATCTCCAGGTAGGAGACAAAATCTCTTTCCATGTCGAAGCCCGCCTGGGGGATTTGACCCCCGACGATGTGGAAGTCGATGTCTTCTGCGGTGTGATGGATTCTCGCGGAAATCTGGAAGATGGCAAAGTGTACATGACCCACCATGTCGAGCAGGCGGGGGGAGATGTCCACAAATTCTCCGTCGATGTGCCCTTCTGGGAAAGCGGGCGGCATGGCTACGCTGTCCGCGTCAGCCCTTACCACCCCGATCTGGTGCGTTCTTACGCTTCTGAATTTGTCGTTTGGGGTTAATGGCGGATTCACCCTGAAATTCTTTCGCCCCTCCGCGATCCTCCGGGCTTGCAGAGGGGCTTTGTCCAAAAAAAGTGTTCTTCTTTCTCCGGCTGTGGCGATGGATCTATCATTACTTGACATGTCTCTCCATCGCTTATAGATTTCCGGAAAGATAGGCCATCACCCAGCTCTACGGGGCTTGAAAACATGGGGATGACGATACGGAGACAAGCATGATTATTCAACTCAACG
>JAVFAP010000458.1:0-3944 GCA_034002445.1 bacterium
GTATGCCGAATCAACTGCTTCTGCCATCGTCAGTACCTATGTCGCTGCGGGGACGGTTCTCAAAACAGGGGGCGATATTACTATCAATGCCCGCACCAGCAATAAAGCCAAGTCCAAGGCGGATGGAATTACCGTGGGTGGATTAGCGATCGGGGCTAGCATCGCGCAGGCGAATGTGGGCGGATCGACGACATCCTACATGGCTGGCCGGGTGGAAAAGGGACAGAACCTGATAATCACCGCGACCTCGTTGGATTCGTCGATTGCTGAAGCATTCGCCGCGGGGGGAGGGCTTCTCTCCGGGGTTGGCGCGGATGCGGATGCGAAGATCAGTCCAACGGTCCAGGCTTATATTAGCGGATTTGTGGAAGTGGCGAAAGATGTGAAATTGGATGCCACCGAGACTCCGTTTGCCGATGCGAATTCGGAAGGGATCGCGGTCAGTGGTTTGCTTTCTGTCGGTGCGTCACTAGCGGATGCGATTGTCGATCCGACTGTCAAAGCCTATGTGAGCCCGGGCAGCACGATCCGCACAGGGCAATATTTGACCGGTTCGCCCACGCTGACGTTTACGGCGGATACGAGAGAAACCACCGCGCAGATGGAATTCATCACCCAAGTGACCGCTACAGGTGTCAGTTTAACCTTGAACGCCACCAATGGGACCATTTTGCGAAACGATGGGGTGACCTGGGCGTCGCAGGGGTTTGGGGTGGGCCAGATTCTTTCTCTCAGTGGATCGACCATTGCGGGGAATAACGGCCTCTACGCCATTACCGAGATCAATGGATCGACCCTGACGGTGCAGCGGATGGAAGCGGGGGCGATGACTACAGAGACCACGTCCGCAATCACGGCCATCGCCAAGATTCCGGGCTTGATCAAGCGCAAGGACGGCGGCAGTTGGATCGCGGATGGGTTCCTGGCGGGGCGGGAAATCACCGTCGATGGATCGGGGCATAATGACGGCAAGTACTATATCGCCAATGTGACCAGCGACACCCTGACCCTGGCATCCAATTCCAGTCTGCTCCAGGATGAAACCGTTACCGCGGAGGTGGCGATTAAAATCGACACATTGACCCGGTCTACCGGTACCTGGGGCGCGGATGGATTCTCGGTCGGGAAGTTGGTCAGCATTTTGGGTTCTGAGGCCAATGACGGCATTTATCGCATCGACGCGATTTCCGCCGATGGGAAAACCATTACGCTCAATACCAGCGGGCTGGTAACGAACGATAGCGATCAAAATGTGGTCATGAGCCTGTTAAAAGGCAATATCAGTGGCAATCCCACCCTGACCTTCTCTTCCAATGCCGCCTTGCAGGGCACAACCAACTTAACCTTCAACAAGACCAATAATACTTTGACGCGATCCAGCGGCAGCTGGATCGACGATGGGTTTGAAGTGGCTCAAACCTTGTTGTACAACGGGGGCAGCAGCGATCCCAATAATGGCCTCTATCCGATCGATTCGATCTCGGCTTATGGGAAAACCCTCTATTTGACGATGATGTTGGGCGAATTGACCGATAAAACCGTCAGTTCGACTTCGGTCAGCGCCACCGCCGTCCGTTCGGATTGGATTCGCCGCGATACGGGCAGTTTTGTGGCCGATGGCTTTGAAGCAGGGCAGCTGATTCTGGTGGCGGGCAGCAATGGTAACGATGGGGTGTTCCGTGTTGAAGAAGTCCGCGAAAAAGCCCTCATCCTGGTTTCGCAGGATAACATGGTGTCTGAAGTCACCAGCAACGCCGCCATCATTATCAGTGGGAAAGAACAAGGGAATCTTTCTGTTACTGCCCAGGTGACGCTTCCCACCGCCAGTGGCCAAGAATCCGCTTACGCGGAAGCCTCGGGTTCCAGCGGTTCCCTTTTACTTGGGATCGTCGCGACCGAAAGCAAGGCGGAAAACAAGGCGGATGTTTCTGCCTGGGTTGGGTTGGAGCGGGGAATAACGACTGGAACCGCAACGGAACTGGTGATTGCGGGAAGCACTCTGATTAGTTCGGCCGTGGATTCGGTGCAAGAAGCCAAGGTGGATGGATACAACGGCGGCATTATCGCGGCTGGTTCCAATGTTGGCACGGTTTCGACGAATACCACGTCGTACGCCTATGTTGGTGGCAAGGTGAATTTGCAAGCGGGGACTGTCCAAGTGGCGGCCTCGGGTAGCAGTGATGGCTTTGCGGACGCGATTTCGGGTAGCGGTGGGGTGGTTTCGGGTGTATCGACCGAAGCGAAAACCAATAATACCAGCGTGACCAAATCGGAAATTCGCCAGGGCTCCACGATCAACGCGCGCAGTGTGGAACTGCTGGCGGATCATATAACCCTTTTCAACGGTACCGCGGATAGTGTGAACGCTTCGGTGGTTGGAGGCAGTGGGGCGTATACAACGCATGATGTGGATTCTGTCGTTGAAATTTTTGTGGGGGACAGCGATATCGAAGCGATGAACTTTGTCGCTGATGCCGCCAACCGCACCCGCAAGAACGCGCTGTCGGGTGGTGGATTCAATGTGGTTTCTGGGTCGGGTGGTGTGGTGGATGTGCCAGCGGCGAAGAGTGAATCGGTCATCGATAATTCCACCAAAATTATCATTGGCGCCGGCGCGACCATCGAAGTGATTGGAGATCCCAAAAGCCCAGGCGAGTTCATGCTGACCGCCTTGGATGATGTCTATGGCCGGGATAAGACGAAACTGGATTCGGGTGGGGCGATTGCGGTAGCCAACGCGAAATCGATTATCAAAGTGGGGCGTGGGGATAGTGACGCCAACCTGACGCAAATTCAGATTGGGGATGCCGATCTTATTAGCGTGGGGGATATGAATCTTTCCACCCGCTCGGTGGCGGATATCGAAACCAGCGCCAATTCTAAAACCTACGGTTTGGCGGGCGCGGCGACGGGGAACTCATTGTCGTACGTCAACGCGGATAACAAGGTCATCATTGAAACTGGCGCCAATCTGAAGTCCGAAGGTGAGATCAACTTGCTGGCGGGCCGCAACAGCGATCTGCAATTCAATGAGATCAATGCGACCGCCTATACCGATCTGTATAATAAAACCCTGATCCCCATTCCCTCCGATCCAGACGCACATGCGGAAATTCGGGGCGACAACCGGATCGAGGTGCAGAGCGGCGCAAACCTGACCAGCGTGAAGGATACGACGCTGTTTGCCGATATGGGCGAATTCACCGCGATTGGTGAAGGAACAGGGAAAGACCTCTATAAAGAACTGGCCAGCGAAGTGGCCAGCGCGGTGAGTAATCTTTTTGGCGGGGACGATGTTTCGTTCGAACTCGTGGGCGGTTCGACGGATACGGACCATATCAGTGAACATGTGGTGGTCAACGGCAATATCACGGCGGGGGTCAATAATAAATGGAATATTGAAATCACCGAAAACCAAACCGTGATCTTCCGGGATGCGAACGGCCAGATTATCAATGATCCCGATGTGAAATATTATCGAACGGTGGAGCCGTTGGGTGAAGCCATTCTCAAGCGGATTAAGGATCTTGAGAGTCTGCAAGCCAGCTATTCCGGCAACCCGGACGCGGTGGCGGGATATCAATCCGAAATCGACTTTTTGAAACGCCAACTGCTGGATATGAATTTGGCGGAAGAACGCGTTCGGAATGGGCAGACCATTATTGTGCCGATCGAGGGTGTGGAAGTCGACTTCATTACCTTCGAGGATATTTGGGCTCAATCCGCCAATGTCAATCTGAAAGGCGACCATATCAGCGGCTCGGGCCGGGTGGAAGCCAAGGGGGACGCCCTCATTCAGATTATCAACAACAGCCCCGCTTTCCTACGCTTGAACGATCTGACCATCCCCGATCATGCGGGGGGCCAGGTTTTGTGGAACAACAGTTCGATTACCAGTTTGCCAGGGATGACGATCATCGCCCCAGGGGATGATCGTCATCCCT
>JAVFAP010000459.1:0-3960 GCA_034002445.1 bacterium
GCATGTCAATACCCAATTTCCCTACGCCCTCTTGGTGGGGGGTGTTTCGGCGCTCTGCTTGCTGGGCATCGCGGTGCTGCCGGTTTCGGTCTATGGGTACTTGGTGTTGGCCGTGGCGGTGCTGGGTGGATTTTTGTATTATAAAGGGAAGAAAACAGATGATGCCGATCCGGTAGAGAATCGTGGGGTGGTCGACCCTGTATCAAATTGATGGATGTCGGATCAGTGGAAAAATTCGCAGTGCAGGAGAATGGATGATGAAGGCTTTACATCGTTACCGGTTTTTATGGATTGTTTACCTCTTTTCTTGCGGAGTCTTGGTTTTGCCGGGATGGGGAGGGGAAACGGAAACGCGACTGCAGAAGCAGTTTGTGAATCCACCCGAATCGAGCCGGCCCTGGGTGTATTGGTTTATCATGGATGGCAACTTCAGCAAAGAAGGGATTACCGCTGACCTGGAAGCGATGCACCAAGCCGGGATCGGTGGGGTGATGCTGCTGGAGGTTAACGTCGGCATCCCGCGTGGGCCGGTGGATTTTATGAGCGCGGAATGGCGGGTGCTCTTTAAACACGCGGTGGAAGAGGCAGAGCGTTTGGGCTTGGAGATTACCTTGAACGCAGGACCAGGCTGGACTGGCAGTGGCGGTCCCTGGGTGAAGGCCGAGCAGTCGATGCAGCACCTGGTGGCCAGCGAGACGGCGGTGACAGGGCCCCTCTCCTTTTCCGCGGTCTTACCCAAGCCCGCGGCGCGAAAACCATATTTTGGAGAAGGCGGCTTGCCCCAAACTCTGCTGGATGCCCGCGAGGCGTTTTATGAGGATGTGGCGGTGTTGGCCGTGCCGCGAAATACGAAAGACTACAGAATTCCTTTGATCGACCAAAAAGCCCTGTACATCCGCGATCCCTATACCTCCGTGCCGGGCGTGAAGCCTTTTTTGCCCGCTCCCGCGGTGTTTGATGCGATTCCTGCTGAACAAACCATCCCACACGACGCAATTATTGATCTGACCGAGCGGCTGCAAGCGGATGGCACATTGCAGTGGGATGTCCCGGAAGGCGAGTGGACGATACTGCGTTTTGGCCGCCGCAATACCGGAGCGAACACCCGCCCCGCGCCCGAGCCCGGCTTGGGGTTTGAATGCGATAAGTTTGACCGGGCGGCGTTGGAGGCCCATTACCACGATTTTGTTGGCACGTTGTTGAATACCATTGGGCCCCGGCCCATGGACCGCACGAGCGGGTGGACCATGCTGCACATCGATAGTTGGGAGATGGGCGCGCAAAACTGGACTGCCGCCTTCCGGGACGAATTTCAGCGCCGCCGGGGCTACGATCCGCTCCCCTATCTGCCGGTCATGACGGGCCGGGTGGTGGAGAGTTTAGAACTGTCCGAACGATTTTTGTGGGACATCCGCTTGACTGCGCAGGAACTGGTGATCGAGAACCATGCGCAGTATCTCCTGGAATTGGGCGCGCGGGATGGGTTTGGCCTATCGATCGAGCCCTACGACATGAATCCCACCGCCGATTTGGTGCTGGGCGCGGTGGCGGATGTGCCGATGTGCGAGTTTTGGTCGGTTGGCTATGGGTTCGACTCCAATTTTAGTTGTTTTGAAGCGACCTCCATCGCCCATACCCACGGGCGGCCGATTGTTGCCGCCGAGGCTTTCACCGCCGATTCGGGAGAAGCCTGGAAACAGTATCCTGCTTCGATGAAGGACCAGGGAGATTGGGCGTTGGCGACGGGGATCAACCGATTTGTTTTTCACCGCTATGCCCATCAACCCTGGCTGGACCGGAAGCCCGGCATGACTATGGGCCCGTATGGCGTTCACTGGGAGCGGACACAAACCTGGTGGCCTTTGGTTTCTTCGTATCATCAGTACTTGGCCCGTTGCCAAACCCTGCTGCGCGAAGGCGCGACCGTTGCGGATCTGTGTTATTTGATCCCCGAGGGCGCACCCCATGTCTTCCGTCCTCCCTCGTCCGCGCTGGAAGGGATTCTCCCCGACCGGAAGGGATACAACTTTGATGGCTGTGATCCTGATACGCTGATCCAGCGGGCCTCGGTGGAGCATGGGTGCGTGGTGTTCCCCGGCGGCGCTTCGTATTCACTTCTGGTTTTACCGAATTTCGAGACCATGACCCCCGCGCTACTGAAAAAGATTCAATCCCTGCTGCAAGCCGGAGCGACGGTGGTGGGAAATCCCCCGCAAAAATCCCCCAGCCTGGTGAATTATCCCGCCTGTGATGCCGAAGTGCAGACGTTGGCGGCAGCGATCTGGGGAGAAAAACCTACGAAACCCGTAGAAATCCGGTCCGTGGGCAAGGGCACGCTGGTTACGGGAGATGGCCTGTATGAACCATCCGCGGTGGCGAATCTACCCTCGGCGATTGAACAGGCGCAATGGATCTGGTATCCCGAGGGCGAGCCCCAGCAAGCCGCTCCGATGGAATCCCGGTTCTTTCAGCGCATGGTTACGCTGCCATCCCGCAAACCGATCGAAGCGGCTCGGCTTGAAATCACGGCGGACAATGGTTTTGCGGTGTGGATCAATGGACAGAAGGTGGGAGAGGCCAATAATTTCCATACGGTCTTCTCCTATGATGTCAAGGATCTCCTGTTATATGGGGATAACCTGATCGCGATTGAAGGCCGGAACGATGGGGCCTCGCCCAATCCGGCGGGTTTGATCGCGGCCTTGCAGGTTTTGCATCCTGAGGGAGAAACGACGCTGGTGGGGACTGATGGCGAGTGGAGTGCCGCGCAGGATGCGGGGGGGGATTGGCGTATGTTCCCCAAGAGTGGTGGTGCCTGGACGGGGGCGAAAGTCCTGGGACCGGCGGGGATGGGGCCATGGCAGTTGCGGACCGATATCCAGCCCCTTCCCGAACTCTATCCGCCCTACGAGCTGACCGCCGCGGTGCTGGCGGATCGGGGTGTGTTGCCCGATTTTGCGAGCGAGGGCCCCGTCCGTTATACCCACCGGCGGGTGGAGGGGACCGATTTGTACTTTGTCGCGAACCGGACTGGGGAGCCGATCTACTCAATTTGCCGTTTTCGGGTGGAGGGCAAGAAGCCCCAGTTGTGGGATCCGATCGATGGCACGGTGCGGGCTTTGCCGGAGTATGAAGCAGAGGCAGGGCAAACCGCGATTCGCCTGGCGTTCGCTCCCTCCCAGAGTTATTTTGTCGTTTTTGCGGAACCGAACATAGAGGGCAAGCCCGACAGCGAAACGTATACTAATTTCCCCGCGGTTCAGGCAGTGGCGCCACTGCATGGGCCCTGGGAGGTGACTTTCGATCCCGCCCTGGGGGGGCCGGGCCGCGTGCCGTTTTTACGCCTGCAAGACTGGACCGAGTGGGACGAACCGGGGATCCGGTTCTATTCGGGGCCCGCGGTTTATCAAACGACATTTGACTTGCCTCCTGTCCCCCGGCGAGAGGGAGACCGCCTGGTGCTGGAACTGGGAGAGGTTCGTCATCTGGCCCAGGTGCGGCTGAACGGGGTGGATCTGGGCGTGGTCTGGTGCGCCCCCTGGTGCGCCGATCTGACCGAGGCGGTGAAAGAGAAAGGCAATGTGCTGGAAATCACCGTGGCGAATCTGTGGCCCAACCGCCTGATCGGTGATCTTGTGCTTCCCGAAGACCAGCGTATCGCCTGGACCACCTGGAGTCATTATAAAGCGGACGACCCCCTCCTGCCTTCCGGATTGCTGGGGCCCGTCCGGCTGGCGCTGCTGAAATGGTAAAGAGAGTTTAAATCCTTTCCCAGGGGGAATTGGTTACGCCCTGGGAAGGGATAGTTTCTTTTACTACAGAAAAGAAAACAGTTATGGCCAAGAAGATCGATTGGACTGGGGTGATCGCGAAACTGCCCGGGGTGTATGTGGAAGATCAAGACCCGGAAGGATGCGGCGTGGCGGTGAGTCTTGAAGCCAGCGCGCCGGGCCGCTGGGT
>JAVFAP010000460.1:0-3956 GCA_034002445.1 bacterium
GAAGAGGGGGCACATATACGGCCCCACCCAATCCGCCAGGCTGGAGCCGCGATGCGGGGTGGACAGGGTGGTCAGCGTTATGACCCGGTGCCCTTGTCCCAGCCCCTGCGGCGATGCCAGGTAACGGGCATCCAGTCCTCCCATGCTATGCGCCAAAATATGGACCCGCTCCTCCGGCCCAAACGCTTGATTGATTTGCTTTAAAAGTTGCTCCGCGCGGGTTGCGATCGTCGCGGTGGGATGCACCAGGGGCTGAATCGCGGGGATCCCTCTCTCCTGCAACGCGGGGATAACGCCAGGAAATTGCTTCCATATCAAAAATTGCCGAAACCCCAAAAATCCATGCGCGATAACAATCGGTTTCATTCTCCACTCCCCCACCCATGACCTATTTCCCTCTACTCACGATCAACAACCCCTACTCCCAACTCCCTCCTGCCGATTTCTACCACCCCCATCTTCAATCCCCATCCCACAACACCTGTCCTTTCCCACTATCCACTGCCCACTGCTTTATCTATATTCAAACCGGCTCAATGCCCAGTTCCCCACATCCTCCGCGTTACCATCGCCGCCATCAAAAACATGCAGCAGCAATTCATTCCGGCCGCGGATGGGCACGCGCACCAGCCGGGGCGGCATGTCACGCCGCATCACCGGGCTTTCATACAGCACGGTACCGTCCGCGATGACTTGAAAGACCACCGAGGCGTTCTCCCCGGCCATCGCGTCCACCCCCACTTCCGCCACGAAGAAATCGTATCCATTGGGGATAAACCGGCAGCTGATCACACCGTCCGGTTTGACACAAAAGCCCTTGGGATAAAACGTGTCCTTGATTCGCAGGGTCTCTTTCTGAAAATTCTGATCCTTCCCCGGCTCGTACCCCTCGGGGCTGGCCAGTACTTCATACTTGAGGTCGGATAGATAGATGTCTTCTGGGTTGTAGGCTTTCCATACCAGGACCGCGCATAAAAGAAAAAGCAGCACCAGGGCAACGACCCGTTCCACGGTCCAGCCCGCGTCCGCTGGGGTTGGGATTTCAGATTGCACAGGAGTTGGTTCCACGGTAGTTCTCAGTTCGTTTTTAGTTCTTGGTCTTTGACCAAGGTTCGCACCATCGAGACGAAATTGTCCTTATCCAGGTTGGCCGAACGCAGCCGCTCCGCCCCCTGGGTTTGGATTCCTTTGGAGTCATAGGTCGGGATTACTCGGTCCAGGCCTTCAAACAGCACCTTGGCTGGCATGCCGTTGGTGACAAAGCGGCCCTCGCGGTCTTCAAACTCTCGCACCGCAAATTTCCCCTGGCTGATCCCCACGCAACTGGTGAATCCTATCTTGCTTTGTGCGTACAAGAACAAGATGACCCGCTCTCCCACTTGGTAGGAGGTGATTGGGGCATGCACGGTGATTTTCCCATCCGAGCCGCCATATTGCTTGATGGTCACGGTCTCCCCGGTCTTGCCCTTAAGGCATTCCAGTACGTTAAAGGTATACCACGTCGCGATAAAACCCGATTCCGCGTCTTGTCCCGTTCGGATCGCGACACATTCCCCTTCGAAAATAATCCCCGCGCCTTGGCTCAATTGCGGTAAACTCAGCGGCTTCAGTTGCACCGCCCAGCCGGGGGGAGTGGCCAGGATCAGGCATACGATCGTAAGCAGTCCGGCTTTCTGTAGATAGGTCATATCGAACTCCACGGTGTCGGCAAGGCCAACGATTTCTCGCATATAGAATACCAGATTTTCGTAAAAAAGAAACAATCTCAAGGCCAATCGGCGGGGTTTGGCCCAAAAAATCCCCGGCCGCGCTCAGCCCGTCCTCCCCCAATCTCTTTGGCGATGTCGGGCAACGATGGACACCCTCTCCGGCATTCCATCTTTTTTTTCGAAATGAAAAATTTTCCCTTGACATTTTTAATTTAAAAAATATAGTGTAAAAATCTTCACACGATGGAAAGCGTATTCATAACGTGATCAGTTCAATTTCCACCTCAAAGCTTGGCGTGCTCAGCGTAGTCGTACTCGTCGCTGTAGACGTACTTGCGCCCGCGGCTTTGGGGAGAACTGACTGAACCATTCAAAAATCAAAATCTCCTCAAAGCCGTGGGCTCACCGCTCACGGCTTTTTTCATCTGCTTGCCGATGCACTTTTCCAGCCGTGAGTCCGACACCCCAAGACGGAGAAGAGAGACCCATTTTTAAAGAACCGAAGATTCTCGCTGGAAAACGGAGGAAACAAACAAATGCCATCTGAGACCCCAACCAAAAAACGCGGTGCCGAGATTGTGATCGACGCACTGGAGCGCGAAGGCGTGGAAGTGGTGTTCGGCTACCCTGGCGGTGCCATCATCGACGTGTTCGACCTCATCACCAAGTCCGACAAATTTAAATTTGTCTTAACCCGCCACGAACAAGGCGCGATTCACATGGCCGAGGGCTACGCCCGTTCCACCGGCAAGGTCGGCGTTGTTGTGGTGACGTCCGGTCCCGGTGCGACCAACACGGTCACCGGTCTTGCGGATGCCATGATGGATTCGGTCCCGGTCGTGGTGATCTCCGGCCAGGTCCCGTCTCACTTGATCGGCAACGATGCGTTCCAGGAAGCGGATGTGGTCGGCATCACCCGTTCCGTTACCAAGCACAACTACTTGGTGAAGAATATCCAGGAACTGCCCATCTTGATGAAAAACACCTTTCATATCGCTCGGACCGGCCGCCCTGGCCCCACACTGATTGATATTCCCAAGGATATCCAAAAAACCACCCTGGAGAACTATGCCTACCCCGATTCCCCCGATCTGCCCAGCTATCATCCGCCCTTTGATCCCGATCCGGCCAAGGTGGATGCGGCCTGGGATTTGATTCGGGTCTCCAAGCGCCCTCTGATTTACGCCGGTGGGGGAGTGATCAATTCCGATGCCAGCGAGGAACTCTTCGGTTTCGCCACCAAGGCGAATATCCCTGTCACCACCACCTTGATGGGGTTGGGCTGCTTCCCCGAAACCCACCCCCTGTCCCTGAAAATGCTGGGCATGCATGGCACCGTTTACGCCAACAAAGCGGTGCAGGAAGCCGATCTGCTCATCGCCGTCGGCTCCCGCTTCGATGACCGGGTCACCGGCAAACTGGATGAATTCGCCCCCCACGCCAAGATCATCCACATGGATATCGATCCTTCCTCCATCAGCAAGAATGTGAAGGTGAATGTGGACCTGGTCGGCGATGTCAAACAGTGCCTGCAAAGCTTGAACACCAAGGTGGAACGCTGCGACACCGATGACTGGCTGAAATTACTGGGCGAGTGGAAAAAGCAATACCCCCTGCGCTACGGCCATCCCGCCGATCCCGAACTGATTTTGCCCCAGCCCCTGATCCAGATGATCGCGGAACTGGCGGACGACGACGCCATCATCAGCACCGAGGTGGGCCAGCATCAAATGTGGGCGGCCCAGTACTACAACTTTACCCGCCCCAAAACCTGGCTGACCTCTGGCGGCTTGGGGACCATGGGCTATGGCTTCCCCGCCTCTATCGGCGCGCAGGCGGCTTTCCCTGGCCGCCAGGTCATCTGCGTGGCTGGCGATGGCTCCCTGCAAATGAACATCCAGGAAATGGCCACCGCCAAATACAACAACTACCCCGTCAAAATCATCGTGATGAACAATGGCTGGCTGGGGATGGTGCGGCAATGGCAGGATCTCTTCTATGGCAAGAATTATTCCGCCACCAACCTCACCTGTCCTCGTCCCGGTGTCTGCTCGGATGACAACAACCCTGGGGATTGGATGAACGCCGATTACTTCCCCAACTACGAAAAACTGGCCGAAGCCTATGGCTGGTGGGGGAAACGGATCACCCGCCATTCCGATCTCAAAACCGCGATGCAAGAATGCTTCGCCGCCGAGGGCCCCGCGATCCGGGATGTGTGGGTGGCTCGCGAGGAAAACGTCTATC
>JAVFAP010000461.1:0-3943 GCA_034002445.1 bacterium
CTTGCCCTTGGGCCAGTTGCTGCTGGATCGAGACGGTATCCGGCCTCATCGCCTAGAGCAAGCGGTAGGCTTCTTGCGCGTGCGAATAGGCGCGGGTGAGGGAGGGGCTGGGATCGGCGTGGGTGGTGTTATCAAGGGCATCGATGGTTTGTTGCAGGGCTTCGACTAGAGTCCGTTGTTGTAGAGCCGAAACGGCAGCGGCATCGGCCTGAGCCGTGTTTTGCAGGATGGCGCGCTCGGCCTCCGTGATGGCGGCGCGTTTTTCATTGAACTGAAGTTCATTCAGGGTGGAACTGTCGCGGCGCAGGTTCCATATGGCGATCACCACATCTTTCTGCGAGGCCGCCTCGCTACCTGGCGCCTCTTGGTTTTGCCCCTCGGATGACTGCCCCGCGTTGCTGATCGCTTCTTGGTACAAGGTCTTGAAGGGGCGAATCTCCAGAAAATAGGGATCGCTCATGGTTTCCGTTTCTGCCCGGCCCGGCTTTTGGTCGGTGGCCCACACGTTCCAGGTGATGAGATCGCCGGGGGAGAGTTGCAGATCTTCCAAATAAAGGGTGGTGGTTCCTGTCGAGGCTTTGGGCAAGGCATGGGGCTCATGCAGAGGGATGGAGACTGGAGGACGCCCCGCGATTTCGTAGGCAAGGCCAAACCCGGTCATGCCATGATCATCTTGCATCGTAAATATGAAAGGCACTTCTTCCAGGGCGTTTACTTCCAAGTCCCGGTTCGGAAAGGATAGGGTGATAGTGGGGGGACGGTCTGGTTCCACTTGGACGGGGTACTGGGGTTGGACCTCGTTCTCTTGGCCTTCGGTATCGATGAGTTGAATGACGAACGAACCCGAATGCTGGAGTTCCCATTCGGCTGTCCACCGGTTGCTTGCGAGGGGACGCAGAGGGAGGACGGTCCCCTCGTTGAATATCAGCAGGGCGGTTTCGACCTCTTTATTCAGGTTCACCTGGAGAGCGACGCGGGTGCCTTCCAGGGCGGAAATGCCCGCGCTGTTGGGGACCGTATGCGGTTCTTGCGCCAAGTAGGCGGGGGGGGAGTAGGTGACGTCAAGGGCCTGCACCTGCGGCGGCTGCCAGGCAGTCAGGGTAAAGGTCTCAGACCGGTGCCGCCCCCAGGCGACCTGGTACTCGATGGTTTGCTGAACGGTTGGGAATATGTAGTATGATTCATGGACCGAGGCGCCCGGCTGCATGGTCTCATCCTTCCATTGCCCTTGCGGGGTTCGCCATTGCAGCGTGGCGGTTTCTTGGGGTTCTTGAATGCGGCAAACGACAATGACGCTGTCACCCACACGGACCCGGGTCGAACCAGGTTCGACCGAAAAGGCCGGGAGTGCCGCCGTGGTGCCTTCAGGCTGATGGGAGGTTATCGGAGCAGGAAGCCAAACACGGTGAAACGCGGTGAGCAAAAGAAAACAGAGCCCAAACGTGCCCGCACCCACAAGTACAAATTTGGTGAGAACTTCGGTTTCCAGGATATCGCTGAGGGAGATGGGGCGAATGACTTCTTCGGTTTGTTGAAAAAACTGTTCGAGCATCCATTGGGATGAGCCCTGCGTTTGCCCTTGTTGGAAGGCGATGGCGCTGAGGAGACGGTTTTCCAGTTCGGGATGGTTTTCTTCGATATACAGCGCGATTTGATCCAGCGCGACCGGTTTTTTTGCCTGGAAAACTAAAAAGTAGTAGAACATGGCGCTTTCCACCATGCCCCATAGCGCCAGCAACGCCAGGCGAGAGAGGCCGATGGAATCGGCAGCATAGAGCAGACCGGTGAAAAGAAGCAGCACGGCAAAAGTCGAGGCACCAAACCGGCCCCATTGGTGCAGAATCAGCTGGCATTGGTATTGGTTGGCGACGGTTTGAATCTTTTGGCTCAGATCGCGGGGGAAAGGGATGGGCTGGTTCATGATCCGGCTCCCTTCTGGATTGGTCTGGTAGCCCGCTGGCGGGCCAGGGTGTTGACGTATAGCATTTCGCCCAAGAAAAAGATTGCGAGGCCGAAGAGGACATACCGCCCCAACTCGCGGCGGTGCAAGCGGGGATCGGCCGCATGGCTTGGAGTAGTGGATGGGGCGGGAGCGGCTTGCGTGAAGACGCGCTGGAAGGCCTCCGCGGTCAAAACGGCTGGATCGGCCTCTTTGGGATCAACATTGATTGCTTCTTGCCAAACGAGTTGGGGAATGCCGGGATTGTGCCATTCGATCCAACCCGGTTGGGTGGCGGTGTCCTGCCTGTAGGGCTGGGGCGATGCCTCTTGGGGCAGACGAATCTGCCATGGGTCTGTGCTGGCAATGGCGGGGGGCTGAAGGCTTTCCCCCAGGCGCCAAGTGCGAATTTCCGGGGCGGGACCAGCCAGATAGCGTAGCGATTCATACAGCAAGGCGACGAACTTGGGGCTGCGAATAAGGTTGCTGCCCGTGGGGTCAGGAGAGAAATTCCAGATCACCACGCGGCCTTGGCCCAGAGAAGCGTGGAGCAGGGCTGGTATTCCGCTGTCGAATCGGGCTAGGACGGCCAGGGATTCATTGGTGTTTGTCGTGGAGAGCGGATGATATTTAAAAAAACGCAGGGTGGAAAAATCATTGAACTGGGCGTCTTGAAATGGCGCGAGCAGGGGGTGGGCGAAATCCAGCCATGAAAGCCGTTCTTGAGCGGTGTTTTGCCGTTCTGTCCTGGGTTCTGTCGTGGGCTGAATCCCCCATTCCTGCAAGAGGCGAAGGCAGGCGGGGGAGAGCGGGGTTTGGGGATTGAGGATCAGTAAGGCGGCCCGGCCTTGCCGAAGGAACGGCGCCAAGGGCGGCAGGATGGGGTCGGCCAGGCCCGCTGCGTCGGCCAGGATCAGCAGATCAGGGTTGGCGGCCAGCGCCGTCGGCCCTTGCGAAAACTGAGTGTATTGGACCTGCCATTCTTTATTGTGCGGGCTGGACAAGGCGCGTGATAGAAACCAACTCGCGTCATGCGGATCTGGAGCGGAGGAGGAACCCAGCAGGGCGATTCTTTTGGGCTGTTCTGGATTCCAGCAAAAGTAGAAACGGTTGTCGGCGGCCAGGGCATCCGGGCCCAGTTCCACGATGCCTGTATGGGCTGTGTTGGCGGGGAGAAGGTGGGTAAACGCAACGTTTACGGAACGGCCAGGGGGGACGTTGAGGGATTGGGTCTCGATCGGTTCTCCATTGCTGCTCAGGGTCAAGGTGGTTTCCCACGCTTGGGTGGGGTGGCTGTTTTTTACTTGGGAGAGAACCCGCAGTTCCTGCGATTTTTGCATAATGAGCGCCGTGTCGAGCAGGGACGCGTTGCCGGAATCCGGCGCGGGGATGGCGATGGGGACCAGTTCGATGCGGGATGAAAGTTTCCAGGCCTGACCAGATACAGGCAGGCCACTTTTTTGCAGATCGCTGAGGAGATGAATCCCCAGGCGGGCCGACTCGCTGGTCTCGGCATGGGCTAGCAGATGGGACTGCGCTTGTTGCAGGGCGGGTCCATAAGCGGTCGCTTCTTGCGTGAGGACGGTATTCTCGATCGCGGCCCTGATTCGCTGGCGATTGGCGGAAATCGTCTCGCCATCCCTATCGATGGGCTCCTGTCGTACTACGGTTCGGTGAAACGAGAGGAAGCCGACCCGGTCTTTCGCCGGGAATGAATCCAGGACTTGCAGCGCCCTCGCCTGGGCGGACGTGAACTGTTCTCCATGTCCCATGCTGTATGATGTATCCAGAAGGATCATGTGCGCACCCGCCCCGGCAGGGCTGGGTGTGGCCGCGAGGTACATCTGGGAGGGCCGGGCGAAGGCGAGGGCCAGCAGAAGGAGCAACACCATCCGCAGCAGCATCAGGAGGAGGTGCTGAACCGAACGGCGTTCGATTTCCCGTTTGTGGGCGGAGGGTAAAAACATCAGGCTGCTGAATCGCACCGTGTCCCGCTCTGGCCGA
>JAVFAP010000462.1:0-3942 GCA_034002445.1 bacterium
AGTAACTTGGTAATACTTTCCCCGGAGATCGAGGTTTTTCCTTTTTTCTTGCCCACCTGCTTGGCCGTGAGTTTCTCACTCAGAGCACGTTCCATCAGTTTTTGCTGGGATTCTTTCTTTTTGCTTTTGGCGATCTGCATCAGGACCGATTTGGAGAGCGGTTTTTCGCCCTTGGCGGGGTCGAGGGTTTTGATGCGGTCCAAGTATGAGTTCAATACGTCTTCATCGATTTTCAGGATTGACAAGCACTCGGAGATGCTGGATTGTTTGCGGCCGGTTTTTTTGGCGATCTCTTCTTGGGTCAGATCGTGCGTTTCCATCAGGTAGCCGATCGCGCGGGCTTCCTCGATGGGGTCATAATTGGAGCGGATGATATTGGCGATGATGGATTGCTCGACGGGATCGCCCTCGATCTCAATGGCCGGGATCGTCTCCATTTTGATTTGAGTCGCCGCATGGTAGCGCCGCCCGCCATCCACGATAAAAAAATTCTCGGGGTTTTTATCATCGCGGATAACCAGGATGGGCTGGATCATCCCGTTGACGCGGAGAGATTCTTGCAGTTCGGCCATCGCTTCGGGGTCGAAGTAGAGGCGTTGCTGGTAGCGTTCGTCAATCAGCAGATGCTTGAGGGGAATTTCAATCACTTTTTGTTCGGACTTGGATTTGGCCGTTTTCATCATGTTTCCATTTCTTATCGATAGAATCTTCTCGCGCCAGTGTAATCGAACAGATTAGAAGAATCCAGAGGAGAAATGCAATTTTATCGGCATTATTCCCGTTGTTTCCGGTGGGTATAAACTACTCCGAAAAACCGGCTGTAAGCAACGCGAAATCAGGGGGATAGAGCGAAATATCGGAATCCGATATTTTGGGCGTGCCCCTGGGTATTCATCCCATTGGGGCACGCTTCCAAACCCATCCTTTCCACTTTCGCAGCGGATTCCCATGAGAAGAACAAAATTCATAAGTCTATATTATTCAGCACATTACAAAGATCCATCTCAAAAAAAACCCCTTGGCTAGTTCTCTTCCCTGTTCGATTCCGCCGGGATCCCTGCTGATCGGAAACCGTCAGAACTTGAATCCCTGGGCGCCATTTTGGCGATGATTTTCTGCATCCGTTTTCGGGCGTCCTGGCTCAAGCGGGAAATCCCCAGGGATCGGGCAATTTCTTGAGGATCCCCCTGTAGGGCGAGCAGGGTATTGATTGCCCACAGTTCTTCTTTACAAATATGCTCGATCTTTCTCATTTCCTCATCCCGGTCCTGATAGCGGGCCCAGGCCATGTGGGATGGATAGGCCTCTTTCGGCCAGAAAAATTCGCCGACCTCTTCCTTCGTTTTCAAACTGCATTGTTTCGCTAATTTCAAGACGATTTCGCGGATTTGCCGGCCAGCCCGCTTGAATCCATGGTGCCGTGCGATGCGGCGGACCAAGACATCCTCATGAATGGGGCCTTCGGTTTCGATCACATGGCAAACCATTTTTGCCAAACGGTCTTCATATTCTTCCAGATAGAACAGGTTCTCATCCGGCAGAAACGCCTCGCCATCGAGGCTAGCATAGATATAGCGGGTGATCCGAGACTCGATGAGTGGAGCGGATTCCGGCACGACAAGTACCTGGCTGGGGTTATCCAAAATACGTGCGGGACTCTCGGGCTGAGGGGGCGATGACACGGGGAGCGGTTCGGGGGCATCCATTATTGTGGCTGTTTCCAGGGTGGTCCCGGTTTGCTCTTCCGTCGTAGCAGTTTCGGCCTGAAGACTCTCTTCATCGCCCTCATTTTCAAACGAGGGAAATGTCTCTTCTTGTTGCCCTTCCCTTTCAGCACTCGCGGCTGCTTCCTTGGTGCGCTGCCGGTCTGCTTCCAAACCGTCTTGTAGGGCTTTGTGTAGTTTATCCAAGGCCCCGGCGCGATTGGTCCACCAGTCAGTGGACCAGACGCGCAGCAGGGTCCATCCCAGGCCTTCCAGAACCGCCTGGCGGATCTTATCCCGTTCGCGGGCAAAGGCGGCGCTGTGGTACATCGCCCCATCGCACTCGATGCCGGCCAGGTAGAGGCCAGGCTTATCGGGATGAAGCACGCCGAGGTCGATCCGGTAGGCGGAGACACCAATCTGAGGCTGGACGGTCCAGCCTTTTTCCCGCAAGGCCGAGGCGACCGCCATCTCGAAGGGGGAATCGAAATCGCCGACTGAGCCCCGCACCTCGGCGCCGAGAGCCGAAGGCCCGCGCTCGGCATACTCCAAAAAGTGCTTGAGATGCGCGACCGCTTGCGCCTGAGTTCGGGAGAGGTTGATTTGATCGGGACGGAGGGTGGAAAACACGATCATCTCATAGCGGGCCCGGGTCATGGCGACATTGAGGCGCCGCTCGCCGCCGCTTTTGTTCAGAGGACCAAAGTTCATGGAAACGCGGCCGCTGTGGTCGGGGCCATAGGTGACGCTGAAAAGGATGACATCGCGCTCATCGCCCTGGACGGTTTCCAGGTTTTTGACAAAGACCGGCTCCAGCACGTGGTCGGCCGAGAACGCCCATTCGATCTCGGGGTGTTTGGAACAGGCTTCATCCAGCAAATTTTGGATGAGGGACTGCTGCTCGGCATTGAAGGTGACCACGCCGATGGATTGTTGGCGTACCGTGGGGTCGTTGTGCCTCAGCCGTCGGACAATCTCCTTGACAATGGCCTTGGCTTCGCCCTCATTATGCCGCGCTTTTCCCCGGGCATAAATCCCCTCGGGATTAACCAGGCGAACCCCGCAATCGGGATTCAAGGGCGCGGGGAAGGTGACGAGTTCATTATCGTAGTACTTATTATTAGAAAACGCGATGAGACTTTCGCGCCGGGAGCGGTAATGGAGGTTTAACTTGCGTTCGGGGATATTGGAGGCCTGCATTTCATCCAAAATGCTTTCCATATCGCTATCCCCATCGATCTCGTCCTCCGAGCCATCATCCGCCCGCGCGAAGAAATTGGTTGGGGGCATCTGTTTGGGGTCGCCCGCGACGATGGCCTGGCGTCCCCTGGCGAGGGAGCCGATGGCGTCCCACACCGTAATCTGGGAGGCTTCGTCAAAAATGATCACGTCAAAGAGCGCCTGATCCGCCGAGAGGTACTGCGCAACGGAAAGAGGCGACATCATCATGCAGGGGGCCAGAGTCGTCAATACATCGGGGATTTCCTTCATGAGTTGGCGAACAGGGATGTGGCGTATCTTTTTTTGGATTTCACGGCGCAACACCCCCCACGAGGATTTGCGGGTAACATCCTCGGCGTTGGGAATCTGGCAGGACAGCCGAGCCTCAATCTGGGACGCTGTCAGTTTGAGGAACTGGTCATCCAGTTTGCGGAAGAAATCAATTTCCGCCATATGTTCTGGCGTAGAGAAGGTGCGCAGCACTTCATCTTCGGCCATGATGGCGCCGGAAAACCATGTGCAGTAGGCGGCTTCGAATGCCGCTTCCAATTCCACAGCTGAAATCGAACCTTCTTCGATGGATTTGACCAAGGGCTCCAATTCAAAGGCGAGGGCTTCCTTGCGACGGTGGCGCCAGTGGCACCAGTCGCGCAACTCCGCCCGATGGGCGGCAATTTGCTCGATTTCTTGCCGGATCGAAGTCAACGCATCCGGTGTCTCCGTAAAAAAGTCCCTGACTGGCTGCCCCGCCTGTACCCCGAACGCATCGCAGGCCAAACCCCAGCTGGCATAGGCTTTCAGATAGGCGAAGGCAGTCTTGCCAACGGCGGCCTCAGGCGCGAGAAGATCGTTGCCATCCTGAAGCAACGCGTGCAATTTGGCGCGTAATTCAATCAGGGCTTGGGGAGTCTCCGCGAACTTGCCCACCACGGCGCGGAGGCGCTGCCCCAGTTCCAGCAGGGCACGCAGGGATTGGGGGTGGGTTGTGTAGCCTTGCCAATCCCGAAAAGAGGAAAGG
>JAVFAP010000463.1:0-3934 GCA_034002445.1 bacterium
CATGAGTATCAGCCCGTGGAAAACGCATCGATATATATAGAGCCGTACGATCAGGATCCTGTATCGATTCGTTCTTCATCCCATTTATATGCTGAAATTCCAAAATTTTTTGGCGATTATTGCGGCAAAAGCGAAAAGGATGGATTTTTTAAAATTCCCTCACCAATCTTGATGCTCGATCATTATACAAATCCCCGCTTTAAGGTAACCGCTATAAAGGAGGCTCATCAAAACCAGGCCATCGCCGAAGCGCTTGGTGTTGAAGCAGGAACTAAAAATCTCATATTAGTCATGACCAGTCAGATCAAAAAAATCGCGCAAATTTATGGACAGGTTGTATACCAAAACCAGCCCGTGACAGAATATGGCTTATATATCCAATCCTCTGACCCTAACAATCCTGCCAATCTCAACCAAAGTTGGCAATCAATCCAAAGCCCTGATGGACGCTTTTTCATGGAAGTGGATATTGCCGACTGTCCCCTCCTGCTCATCGCGCATCACCCAGACCATGGACTCACATACAGCCAGCCCTTGGTACTTCATCCGGATGAAGTGATCAACGATCTGGTACTGACCTTTCAGGATCGTGTGCATATCCAAGGAAAAGTGGTGAATGCCAATACAAAAGAACCTCTCGGCGGGGTAACGGTTTGGTATTCTCAATCAACCGACTACACCCATGAGAAAGTGCGCTTCGTCAATTCGAGAATTCGATCCCAGGCGGGGACAATGCCCGATCAGATTATCAGCGTCAATCAACCCGTGACCACGGCCCCTGACGGCACGTTTCGCTTGCCTGTCCCCAAAAGTAAAATTTGGGTCCATGGCATCCGCAGTATGCACTATCCAAAATCTCTCTTTCTGGATTGCACACTGGCCCCTGCTGTATATACCCTGCAACCCATCGAGTTGCTCCCCGTGGGAAGGAGTATAACAAGACCTTGATGAATTCTACCCGATCCCTCTGCTTGCATGCCGCATCATCGAATAGAACTTCTCGATCATCCCTGTCGCGGGGTGGTCAGCAGGCCCAGCGAGGGGATGGATTCAGGTGCCCCCCGCGCAGACCCAAAAAGGGCATGAACCATCGCTCATGCCCCTCTTGTTTTAGTCTTGTTAAAAAAATTCTCAGAGTGCCCCGCAGTTTTCGATGATGCCGCAGAATGAATCGGCTTTCAACGCGGCGCCGCCCACCAGCGCGCCATCGATATCGGGCTGGGTCAGCAGTTCGCCCGCGTTATCCGCCTTCACGCTGCCGCCGTACTGAATGCGCACCGCATCCGCGGTGGCTTGCCCAAACATGTCCTTGACGATCCCACGGCAGAAGGCATGCACGGCTTGGGCATCTTCTGGGGTCGCGGTCTTGCCGGTCCCGATCGCCCACACCGGTTCATACGCCAGCACCATGGATTGCACCTGCTCTGGAGTCAGGCCCGCCAGGCCGCCCCGGATATGATCTTCACATACCGCGTTCGTCTTGCCAGCTTCACGCTCTTGTTCGGTCTCCCCGATGCACAGGATGGGGATCAGGTTCTTTTCAAACGCGAATTTCACCTTTTGATTGATGAATTCGTTGGTTTCCTTGAAATAGGTTCTGCGTTCGGAGTGGCCGATAATAACATACTGGCAGCCGGAATCCAACAAGAACAGCGGAGATATTTCGCCCGTGTACGCCCCGTTATCCTTCGGATACAGGTTCTGGGCGCCCAAACCGATTTGGGTTCCCTGAATCGCCGCGCCCACTTCGCGCAACGCGGTGTAGGGAGGGCACAAAACCACATCGACCGCCGTGGTCTGCCCGTGTTTCGCCGCAATCCCCTTGGCCAATTGCACCGCTTCCGCCACGGCGCCGCCGTTCATCTTCCAGTTACCAGCAATAATGAGTTTACGCATCGAAAACGCGCTCCTTTTTTTTGAAATAGCAACAACCCGTAATGATACCATCCCAATCCCAAACCACCCAGAGCCGCGAGAGAGAGTTCTCAGGAATCTCCCTCTCCGCCGGGCTCCGTGGGCTCGTGCCGGTTACCGCACCCCATCAGCCACGCTGTTGATCTTGTGCACGGCAACATCCTTGATCGCCAACGCCCCATTCATCACCGCGAAGCGGAAGTCGGAAGCCCCATTCTGCCGGTTGACAAAGCGGGCGTCGGTCAGTTCGATCGACACCGTCTTCCAGGTGTTGGTATTCGTACAAAGAACCGCCGCATGATCTTTATATGCCCCCTTCAAAACGGCGTTGGGATCGTGCGAATCGTATTGAAACACATGGCGGTCGAAACCCGCGTCCCAATAGGTGTAGGTCACCCGCACCGGCTCGGTGGCGTCAAAGAGGAAGGGATCGGCGATCGAAAAATACATGTAGGTGTGGCCCGCGCTGGGTGTTTGGGCGCAGGGGCTGCCGCCCTGAGTGGCATTTTGCACCGGGCCATCCGGCTGTCCCTTCACCAGCCACAAGCCTTCCTCCTTACCACCCGCTCCCAGGGTCGCCTTCACCATCTGCGCGTCCTTGTATTCCGCGCCCACATCGGAGGCGGGACGATGGACCGGCTCCGGGAACTCCAGGGTGATGGATTCCTCGCCCGGCAGATTCGACTTGAAACGGTCAACATAGTAGCGCGTCAGTTCGATATAGGTGCGCCCATATTCCTTGGACTCGCAGATGCTGGTGCCCTCGTGCATTTCGTTCCAAGTTTCGATCAGCACAATCCGGGCCTGGCTGTTCAGCACCTGGTTCCAGCTCCAGCGGTAAAAGTTGCCCTCCTCGCGCTGCCGGATGGGCGTGCTGCGGCCATTCACGGCGGTGTCGTTGTAGCCGGCGCCAATCTGCGCGACCCGGTCAAAAATTTGGGGACCGGAGAGAGCCGCGCCCCACGAGGTGACGCCCTCCGTCTTGCCTCCCCAGGAATTATCCCGAATGATATAGGGGCGGATGCCGCCGAAATCCTGTTCAAATTTTTGATAAACGTAGTCGAACAGCGATCCGTCGTGATACTTGGCGAATCCGCTGCCGTACAGCACCACCAACGGCCGCCGATCCACGCAGGCCCAGTTTTTGGGATGAACCTGGTAAAAGAAATCGCGAATGGTGCGGTAAAACAGATCCTTGCCAATGCCTGTCCGCAGATCATATTTCTCCGCGTTCCCCGCTTCGCCGCGCACGCCCGGCAAAAGCGTGGAGGTATCGTAGAACAGCCCGATCTTGGGCGAGGGCTTGCCTTCCAGCGCGCGCTCGGTGATCGCCCGCTGCAACGCCCCCAGCCCCTGCACACTGAAGACCAGGCCATCAGCGAAATAGTTATCGACAACCCCCCAATACACCGGCAGGATGAAATCCAAGCCCGCGTCGACACAATTCTGCAACTCCTGCTTGTGCCAGACGACAGAATTGAAACTCACCATCTCGGGGTTGGGAAAATGATCCTGCAGATAATCATCCGTCCGCTCGGCGTTTTCGAAGAAATGATAGTCGGGGTAATCGTACCAGTAAAAATAGTGGGTTCCGGCGATTTTATCCTGCGCCGAAAACGTGCTGGCTTCCCGAAGCCGGGATGCGTTCCAGACGGGATTGAACTCCGCCGCCATGGCCGAAGTCAGGGTCAGACTGAGGATAAAACAAAATGAGAAACATCGTTTAGCACACATTGTAGTTTTCCTTTCCAGGTTCGATAGGGACAGAGGGGAATCAAACTTCACCCCCATAGTTGGATGTTCCTTTTGAATGTAGACTACTTCACCAGACAATCGCTTGCAATGGCAAGACCGGCCCATCAATGCGAGTCATTCTCCCCGTCCAGAGTCAGGTCGATGTCGGGATGCGCGGCGTGGAATCCCTCTTCCATCCATTGCCAGATCGCCTCTGTCCACAGGTGTACTCGCTCCTTTTCTTCGTCCTTCCGCGCCAGGGCGTGGGCTTGGACAATCCGTGCCT
>JAVFAP010000464.1:0-3934 GCA_034002445.1 bacterium
AACTGTTTGATAGAGCGCATATAAGTAGTGGGCAGTGAGTAGTGGACAGACGGATTTCCACACCTTGTGGGGTGGGTTTCGCGGCAGGCAGAATTTGTGCGCGGATTGGTGGGCCACGCTTCGCTTGAAGCCCACCCTACCAGCCCACCATCCCAAGCCCTCTCGACTAGATCCCCATAGGGTGGGCTCAAAACGCCACAGGCGTGTAGCCCACCACGGCTTACGTGGATTGCATGCCAGGTTTCGCGGCAGGCAGAATTTGTGCGCGGATTGGTGGGCTACGCTTCGCTTTAAGCCCACCCTACCAGCCCACCATCCCAAGCCCACTCGACTAGCCTACCTTACAAGCCTACTAGCACACCCGACTGTGCCCATTCTCCGGTGCACACCTAATTTTACCCACTCCGTCTTTTCTATCCTATTTTACTTTATTTTAGCTTCTGTTACCACGTTATTGTTCCGTGGCGGGAGTCGCGGATTCGATCGTTTCGTTTTGGGACTCGGCCATTTCATGCACGGTCGCATCCTGGATTTCGGCGACGCTTGCTTCCGCGGCGTCGCGCGCTTGCTGCCGTTCACGTTTCAACTGATTTTTCAGATTGACATGGTCATCATGGGTAGTGTTGAACACCATGCTGCCATCACTCTTGGACATAAAGAAAAGGTATTCGGTATCAGCCGGGCGCAGGGCGGCTTCCAGGGATTTCCGGCCGGGATTGCAAATCGGCGCGGCCGGTAAACCAGGATATTTATAGGTATTATACGGTGAATCGGTCTCCAAGTCGGCCTTGGTCAGGGGCCGGGACCAATCGTTCAAAAAGTAATGGATGGTGGCGTCGGACTGCAGGGGCATCTTTTTCTTCAAACGGTTGACAAAAACCGAAGCGATAAGGGGCCGGTCCTCATCCCGCTTGGCTTCTTTTTCAATAATCGAGGCCAAGATCAGGACATTCAACGCCTGCTCGCGAGCGGTGATGTTGTTATCCTGCCACCACAACCCCGTGATGCCGTCCTCATCGATCTTTTTCCTGAGTTCCGACCACACCGTTTCAAACTGTTTGCGCATCTTTTCATAGACTTTATAGCCGGGCGTGTTCTTGATCAACAGATAGGTATCGGGAAAGAGAGTCCCTTCCGATCCCGCCGCCGCACCGCCGGGGGCCTGAGCCACGATCCAGGCGAAGATGGGATCGGCATGACAGGCTTTCAGAAACTCTTCCTTGGTGCAGATCAGCATCTCTTCGCATCGCTTGCCGATATCCAGCTGCGTGAATCCTTCCGGGATCACCAAACGATGACGCTTGGCCCAGCCGATCGAGAGCATGCTGAGGATTTCATACGGAGTCTTGGTTCCCTCGAATTCATATTCCCCTGCTTTCAGTTGGCCGCCAATTCCGCGCAAATCCGCCACGACCAAGAAGGTATTGACGTTGTGAATGACACCTTTTTCCTTCAGCATGGAGGCAATCTGGCGTGCCCCCATCCCTTCGGGAATTTCATAGGTGAAAGTGTCGGCCTCGGTACCCCAAGGACGGTTGAAGGCTCGGTATTCGCTCCAGATATAGAGTCCAGCAGCGAAAGCAACGACGAGCAGGGCGATCAACAGGCTTCGTACGATCCACTTGTTCATGGGTATCCAACTCCATAGCCACGGTTCGGCATTTTGTATTTTTTAACCCACCATCTTACCATAACAGCCCATAAATCAAAGAAGTAACTGTAAAAAAAGGTCGATCCGTCTTTTTGAAATAAAATCGAAAGAGAGGATAGACAATTTTCCCTCCCCGCCCTTATAATGGCCAGGAAATCACGATACTGGGGAGGTATACTATGACGAGGATTCAACCCAAGGATTCACACTGATTGAATTACTGATTGTTGTCGCCATCATCGGCATCCTGGCGGCCATCGCGGTGCCCAATTTCATGAATGCCCAGATCCGGGCGAAGTTGGCCAAGTGCCAATCGGAGATGAAAGCCTGGACCACCTGCTACGAGTTGTACAAGACCGACCAAGGTAATTACCCACCACACGTCAACAGCCATGCGATCTGGCAAAACAAATTCATGACGACCCCCGTCGCCTATATTTCCACCCCACCGCTGGATCCGTTCCAGGATAAAAACATGGACGCCACAACCACCTTGCAGTGGAGTCATGGTTCGTACCATGCGGACTGGTTCCCCGCGGTGGCTCCCGAGCGAGTGATGCAGGATGAAACCATGTACAATATGGCCAAGCGAGGCCGGATTTTAAAAAGTGACAGTAATTTCCACGTGGGAAACGTCTATTATATTTGGAGCATGGGGCCAGACCGAATTCATGCCCCCAACTCTTTATTTGATCTTTACGAAGCCTCCAACGGCCTGACCAGCTACGGGGATATCGTGCTGGTGGCGGGCGGGGCCTGATCCCTCTAAAACTCATACCAACGAAAAAGCAGCTGGATTCCAGCTGCTTTTTTATTTCTTCCATTCCCAGAGATAGAACAAGAAGGGGGAAACGGCCCGGCATCCCCCATGCGTGGGTTGTCCCCGGGCGGCATCCTTATACAATGGATGGGTTCTATTTGGATCCCCTCGTGTGGGCAGTATCTTAATTATCGACAGGATAACTCACTATGGACAGCGTTCTTCAATATATCCAAGACCATAAGCAAGATTTCATCGCCGATCTCGTCGAGTTGCTGCGCATTCCCAGCATCAGCGCCCAGCGCGATCACGCGGCGGACTGCCGCCGGGCGGCCCTGTACTTGATTGATCTGTTCAACCAGATCGGGCTCACCGTTGAACTGCGGGAAACCGCAGGCCATCCGATCGTTCTGGCCAAGTATGTCAACGACGAGCGCCTGCCCACCATTCTGATCTACGGCCACTACGATGTACAGCCGGTGGATCCATTGGATTTGTGGAAGACACCGCCGTTCGAACCCCGGATCGAAGGCGAAACCATTTATGCACGGGGCGCCACGGATAACAAGGGACAGTTCCTGGCGCATATCAAGGCGGTCGAAGCACTGCTGAAGGTTCAGGGTGAAATGCCGGTCAATGTCACGTTTCTGTTGGAAGGCGAAGAAGAATGCGCCAGCGGCAATCTGGAGAAATTCATCAAGGAAAACAAGGATGAACTGCGCTGCGATGTGGTAGTGGTCAGCGACACCAGTATGTTCGCGGAGGGGATGCCCTCCATTTGTTATGGCTTGCGCGGCATCTGTACCGAAGAAATTCGGGTGGAAGGGCCTAACCAGGATTTGCATTCTGGCATTTACGGCGGCGCGGTACCCAACCCAGCAGAAGAACTGTGCCGGATTATCGCCCAGTTGAAGGACGCGGAGGGAAGAATCACCATTCCCGGTTTCTATGACGATGTGGTACCAATGGAAGAATGGGAGCGCGAAGCCTTCGCTGCCCTGCCCTTCGACGAGAAACAATTCAAAAAGGCGCTGGATCTGAATGGCTCCCATGGCGAGTCCGGGTATTCCAACCTGGAGCAGCGCTGGGCGCGTCCCACGCTGGAAATCAACGGGATTTTTGGCGGGTATACCGGAGAGGGCTCCAAGACAGTCTTGCCGGGCTGGGCGGGTGCGAAATTCTCCATGCGCCTTGTGCCCAATCAAACACCGGAAACGATCGACCGCCTGTTCCAAAATTATGTTCAGCGCATCGCCGCGGAGTATGTGAAGGTTTCGTTTAAACCATCGGGTGGGGCGAAAGCGGTTGTCGTCCCCCGCGACGCCCTGTTCATGGATGAAGCAGTCGAGGCCATCAAGAAGGGATTTGGCCGCGAACCGGTGTTCATCCGCGAAGGCGGGTCCATCCCCATCGTGATTACCTACCAGGAGGAATTGGGGGCCAATACCCTGCTGATCGGCCTGGGGCAAGCGGATGACAATGCCCACGCCCCGAACGAAAAATTTTCGTTGCGCGATTTCATG
>JAVFAP010000465.1:0-3931 GCA_034002445.1 bacterium
GTCACACAAGCGATGTGAGCGTTTCTGAACCTCAAACGGCATGGAACAACATCATAAGGAGTAAAAAAAGATAATCTGCCATGGCACGACAAATACCTCATGAACGAGTCCGTAACATCGGAATTATGGCCCACATTGACGCCGGCAAAACTACCGTAAGCGAGCGGATTTTATTTTATACCGGAAAGACCCACAAAATCGGGGAAGTGCATGATGGCCAAGCCACCATGGATTGGATGGAGCAGGAACAGGAGCGCGGAATCACAATCTGCTCGGCGGCGACCACCTGCTTTTGGAAAGAGCACCGGATCAACATCATTGACACACCCGGCCACGTGGACTTTACGGTCGAGGTCGAACGGTCGTTGCGGGTGCTGGATGGGGCTGTGGCGTTGTTCTGCGCCGTGGCTGGGGTAGAACCTCAGTCTGAAACGGTGTGGCGCCAAGCGGACAAATACAATGTGCCCGTCATTGCGTTCATCAACAAGATGGACCGGGCCGGTGCGGATTTCTTCCGCGCGGTGGAATCCATTAAGAAACGGCTGGGCGCCAACCCTGTGCCCCTGGTGATCCCCATGATGGACGATGGGGAATTGCAGGGAGTCATCGACCTGATCAAAAACAGAGCCCATTACTACGATGATACCGAAGGGGAAAAGCGGCACGATACCGAGGTCCCGGAAGAATGGCAAGAAGAGCGGGATTTTTGGTTCCGCAATCTGGTGGAACGCATCAGCGAGGCGGATGAACAACTGTTAGAGAAGTTCTGCGGCGGAGAAGAAATTAGCGAAGCCGAACTGATGGAAGGGATCCGCCGGGCGACCTTGGCGCGGACTGTCGTGCCTGTGCTTTGCGGCGCGGCGTTCAAGAATAAGGGTATTCGTCGTCTTTTGGATGCCATCACCAGTTTTCTGCCCTCACCGCTGGATATTCCCCCGGTTTGCAGTTCGATCGATCCCGAAGTGAAGCGGGAAGTATCGGATGACGCGCCCCTTTCGGCCTTGGCCTTCAAAGTGGTTACCGATAAGCACATGGGGAAATTGATTTATTTCCGGGTGTATTCTGGGGTCATGCAAGCGGGATCGTATATCTACAATGCCACCAAGGACCGCAAGCAGCGCATCGGCCGGCTATTGCAGATGCACGCCAATAAGCAAGAACAACGCGACGCGATCTATTGCGGCGATATCGGAGTGGCGGTCGGGCTTTCGGATACCACCACGGGGGATACCCTGTGCTCGCCCGATCACCCGATCATGCTGGAAGCCATCGAGTTCCCTGCCCCGGTTATTTCGGTCAGTATTCAACCCGCCAGCAAGGCCGACAGTGACAAGTTGGGGACCGGATTGGGGAAATTGGCGGAAGAAGACCCTACTTTTGTGGTTTCCTCCGGCGAAGAAGAGAACGAAACGATTATCTCCGGGATGGGCGAACTGCACCTGGAAATTATTGTAGACCGTCTCAAACGGGAATACGGGGTATCCGCCGTGGTAGGCCGGCCCCAGGTCGCCTATCGCGAAACGATTACCCAGGGCGCGGATGTCAACCATCGGTATGTCAAACAGTCCGGTGGGAAGGGGGATTTCGCGCACGTGGTAATGAAAGTGGAGCCGCAGGAACACGGCGTGGGCTTCGAGTTCATCAATCAGATCGTGGGCGGTTCCATTCCGCGGGAATACATCCCCGCAGTGGAAAAGGGGATTCTGGACCGCATGAAGAAAGGGGTGTTGGCCGGGTATCCCATCGTGGATCTCAAGGTCACCCTGTACGATGGTTCGTTCCACGAAGTCGACTCGTCCGAGCGCGCCTTCCGGATTTGCGCCAGCCAGGCGTTCCGGGATGTGTTTGGGAAGTGCAAGCCCCAACTGATGGAACCCATCATGAAGGTGCATGTCACCACCCCGAGCGAGTATGCGGGATCGGTAAACGGCAACCTGTGCGGACGGCGCGGCCGGATTCAAGGGATCGAAGCGATCGGGAACGACGCATCGGTTGTCAGCGCCATGGTGCCGCTGTCGGAAATGTTTGGCTATGCAACCGATTTACGAACCCTGACCTCAGGCCGGGCGGCGTTCTCGATGCAGTTTGAACATTATGAACCCGTACCCAACTCCATCGCGGAAGAGATCATCGAAACGCGGCGGGAAAAACTGAAGGGTGCCGCGTAAGCGAATCCATCCTGAACCAAACCAAGCAACGGGCATGTGAGAACTTTCCACATGCCCGTTTTTTTGTTGGACGCGAAGGGGGAGGTTATAGCCAGTCTCTTTTGCGAAAATAGTACAGCATGCCGCTGACCACGCTGATCATAAACGCCCATAAGAGGGGATAACTCCATTTCCAGTGGAGTTCGGGCATGTACTCGAAATTCATGCCGTAGACGCCGACGAAAAAGGAGAGCGGGATGAAGATGGTGGCGATAACCGTCAGCACCTTCATGATTTCATTCAGTTTGTTGGAGACATTGGAGAAATAGAGATCGGTGGTGCTGGCCAAAAAATCACGGCAGTTATCGATGGCGCCATCGATCTGCAGGATGTGGTCGCGCAGGTCGCGCCAGTAGGCTTGCATCGTTTCATCCACCGGCATGGATTCGCATTCAATCAGGTCGGTCACGATTTCGCGAACGGGGCTGATGACATTCTGTAAATAAAGCAGATTGCGGCGGTAGAGGTGGATCCGGTGCAGGGTTTCCTTGGAGGAATGGGTAAAGACTTCGTCTTCCACTTTTTCCAGACGCAGGCCGATCTGCTCCAGGACCAGGAAGTATTGATCGATCACGGTATCGAGGAGGGAATAGAGAAGGTATTCGGCTCCGCATCGGCGGATGCGTCCGCTGGCCCGGTGAATGCGGGTTCGCACGACATCGAATACCTGGTTGCCCTGCTCGCGAAACGACAGGACAAAATTCCGGCCCAGGATGAAGCTGATCTGCTCGGAATGGACCTCTTCTTCGGCGGCAAAGGTCAGATGTTTGAGGGTGATGTGCTGGTACTGCCCCATATCCTCGAATTTCGGCCGTTGATCGGTATTGAGAATATCTTCTAAAATCAGGGGGTGAATCTGGAAGCATTCGCCGAGTTTTTTGATTTTATCTACCTGATGCAGGCCATCGACGTTGATCCAGGTCACCCGGGCCTGGCTGGCATAGACGCAACACTCCTCCCAGTTTTTGGTGGCTTTTTCTTCCACATCCTCGGGACTGAAACTGAGGATTGTCATGACTGGTTCCTGGACTCGGGTTTGACCGATGTGAATCAGCGCGCCCGGTTCCATGCCCACCTTCTTAAATTTTTTGGAAAAAAATTGCAAACGCATCGCTTCGCTCCTTTGGGTATCCAGGCTCATCCTAAACAAAATCGGGCCAAAATCAACACGGAACCAGGCCAAATTTTTTGACGGAATTCAATCACAAAAAATCAAGTCGCATCATCGGTCCCTTACAAAACCCCAAGGAAGATTGGTACACTATACCAACTTTTTTTAGGAGGAATGGGACCCTATGAATTCTGATCCTGCAACAATGCAACCTATCGACGACATTTATGAGAAATCGTCATTTTACCGCTGGCTGGCATTAGCCGGCGGGCTGTTGGCCTGGACGTTTGACGGAGTGGAACAAGGGGTGTACTCGGTCATGAGCCGGACGGCGTTGAAGGACTTGATCCCCAGCATTCATGAGCACGTAGATCAGCTCAATGCCCTGTCCGGCCAAACTGGGGTTGAAGCGCAGATCACGGAGTTGGCGCAGCTCATTGACCAGGAAGTGGGCTTTTACTTTGGCCTTTCGATGGCGATGTGGCTATGGGGCGCGGCGTTGGGCGGGATCCTCTTCGGGTACATCGGGGACCGCATGGGCCGGGTCAAAGGGCTGATCGCGGCGGTTATTACGTATTCCATCTTCACGGGCCTTTCCGCCTTAAGCACCCAT
>JAVFAP010000466.1:0-3922 GCA_034002445.1 bacterium
CGAACTTGCTGGTCCTTGGCGAGCAATCGATGGCTGAAGTTCTGGAACGATTGGAAAAAGAACAGGCGGCGCGCTTCTTGGCGATTGGGTTTCGGCTACGGGATATGGAAGAGAAAGAGCCGCTCACGCTGGAACGCATGGAGAGTGTGGCGGAGGAATCCGATCTGCTCAATGTTTTTATCTTTGATGGGGAAGGGAATCGGGAACTGGCCTTGCGGGGCGGGCCGGGGTCTCGTCGGCCCCCTTGGGCTGGGCAGGGCGGTGGCCGAGGACCTGGCGGGGGTGGCGGAAGAGGTGGGGGCGGCGGATTTGGTGGTCAGGGACCTCTCTCCGTGGACGCGATTCAAGCGTTTTTACAATCCGATTTATCTTACAAAATTGAGGGGATGCACACACGGCGCTGGTTTCATGTGTTTCGCTATTCGGTGATGGTGCGTCGCCGGGTGCCCGGCGTGATTGTGATCCACATGGACGCGGATTCGCAGGAGGCCTTGCGGGATCAACTGGGGCCCCGCACCTTGTTGGCGGAATTCGTCAAACGGCCGGATGTCCACTATGTCAAACGACTTGTGAACAATGAAACAGTTGTGGATTTGCAGAAAGAAGAAGGCCCGATTCCACTCGGCCAGGTTCTCGAGGTGTCCGTCCCGCTGCCTGGGGTTGAAGGCGATCTGTTGACCGTGGGCTTTGATCGTAACATGATCGATGAGAACGAGCAACTCTTGTTCCAGCGCTTGCTGCTTTCGGCAGGGGTGGCGGCATTGCTGGGGGTGATGGTTCTGCTTTGGGCGCGGCTGCAAAAGCGCCATACCCGGGTCAGCCAACTGCTAACCCAGATCCATTCCTACCATCGGACTGTCTTGGACACGATGGAGAATGCCGTCATTGCTTGGGATCCGCAGGAACGGCTGGTCTTTTGGAATCCCAAGGCCGAGCGTTTGTTCCCCGAATTGCAGTCTCCCCATTCCCCTGAAACGATTCCCACTTCGATGCAGACGCTCTTAGCCCGCATTTCATCGGAACCAGTGGTGGAATTAGAAGAACAAGAGATGGGTTCGCGGCGCTACCGGGTGGAAGAAACGCAAATTCACGAGCCTTTTCCCACCCGCCTGCTCTTTCTGTTCGATGTCACCTCGGTGGAAGAGGCAACCCGCGAACATGATCGGCGCGAACATGTGGAAGCACTGGCGAAGGTGGCTTCCGGCGTGGCGCATGAAGTGCGCAATCCCCTCAACGCGATCGATATGACCATCCAAACCCTGTGCATGGATCCATCGACCCTGACCGAGTCTGACCGGGAAACGCTGGAATCCTTGCGGGCGGAAATTAACCGGATCAACAAGATGGTCGAGCATTTTCTGGCATTCGGCCGTCCCCAGCCCCCTGTGTTTGCCGAGGCGGATCTTGGCGCGATTCAGGCGGAAATCCTGACCCTGCTCGACGGACCGCTGGAAAAACAGCACATCCAGGTTCAAATCGAAACCGAGGCGAATGGAACGATCGAAGCGGATGCACAGCAGATCAAGCAGGCGTTGTTAAATATCATCCTCAACGCCATAGAAGCCTCGCCGCCAGGCGCGATATTATCGTTCCAAATTAAACGGGAGGCCGATGGGGTGCTCTGGGTGTGTGAAGACCAGGGGCGGGGGATGTCGGTTGATCAGCTAGCGACACTCTTTGATCCGTATGTAACCCACAAACCCGGCGGGACGGGGTTGGGGATGAGTATCGTCAAGCGGATCCTGGATTCGCATCAGGCGACGATCCATGTATCCAGTGCAGAAGGGAAGGGGACCCGGGTGGAAATTCGTTTTTCCCAGGGTTTATACCCAGAACAAGAAACTGAGGAATACCCATGCACGACGGCGTGATTCTTGTCGTAGAGGACGAAGCCTCGCAGCGTAACGCGCTGAGTCTGTTTTTAAAAAAGAAAAACTACCACGTGTTGCAAGCGGAAAACCAAAGCCAGGCGATCCACTGTTTTGAAACCGAGACAATCGATTTGATTCTCACCGACATGCGGCTGCCCGATGGCAGCGGAGAAGAGATTCTCAAGCAAGTTAAGGCAACCCGGCCGGATGTCCCCTTGATCGTCATGACCGCCTATGGCAACACCGCCCAGGCGGTCTCTGCCATGCGCAATGGCGCGGTGGATTATATCACCAAACCGCTGGACTTGCACGAACTGGATTTGGTAATCCGCCGCGAATTGGAGCGGTCCACCCTGGTCTCTGAAAACCGGGTTTTGCGGGATATTGTGGAAAGACAAGGCCGGGCATCCGGCTTGATCAGCCGCAGCTTGCTGATGCAGGAAATTCTCAGCACCGCCTTACGGGCGGCGGCGTCAGACGCGACGATCCTGATTTTGGGCGAGAGCGGGACTGGCAAGGAGGTGCTTGCCCGCGCCATCCACGCCGCGAGCCCCCGCGCGGATCAGGCGTTTGTCCCCATCCACTGCGCCGCCCTGGGGGAGGGGGTCATTCAAAGTGAACTGTTTGGTCATGAAAAAGGGGCGTTTACGGGCGCGGCGACCCGCCGCCTGGGCCGCTTTGAGCAGGCGCAAGGCGGCACCGTGTTTATCGATGAAGTGGGCGATATCCCCATGAGCACCCAGGTGCAGCTGCTGCGCGTGTTACAAGAACGGGTGGTGGAACGGGTCGGCGGCAATCAGCCCATTCCGGTCGATATCCGCATTGTCGCCGCGACCAATAAGAACCTGGCGGAAGCGATTGAAAAGCAGGAATTCCGGGAAGATCTCTACTACAGACTTGGGGTTATCACCATTGAATTGCCTCCCCTGCGCAAGCGCAAGGAGGATATCCCACCCCTGATCGAGCATTTCCTCAAGCGGTACGCACCGGGGCGGGAGGTGCAGGTTTCGCGCGAGGCCCTGGATGCGCTGATGAAATACGATTGGCCGGGCAATATCCGTGAATTGGAGAACGCCATCGAGCGTGCGGTGGTCCTGGCGCGGGATCAGGTGCTGACAACCCGCGATTTCCCCTCACACTTTGTAAAGGTCTTACCGGCTGCCTCCACGCCGCTTACCCGTTCCTTGCCGGAAATGGTGGAAGAGTTGGAGAAAACCCTCATCCGTCAGGCGCTGCTGCAAGCCAACGGGAACCAATCGCAGGCGGCTCGGATTCTGGGGATTACCGAGCGCAACCTGCGCTACAAGCGGCAAAAGTACAGCGAGCCCGAAGCCGTGGAAGATGAACCGGCGGATTCGCAGGAGTCCTGATCCCTCCCTCTTTGCCCATTTTGTCACCTCCTCGCCCCTCCTTCGCCGGGATGGTCGAACGCGCTGGCTCTTCCTAGGGAGATTTCGACGATTTCGTCGAATGGGTCGGGAATGATGGTCCCAGGGGATTTATTTAAGTCCAATATTTTCAATGAATTGGTTGGAGTTTTGATTGCTGGAATGGACTTGGCACGCCCATTGCTCTTTACCAAGGCATGAAAGAAATTCAAAAAGAAACCAACCAAAAGGAGTTAAGATCATGAAAAGTAATTGGATACTCAAAGGAATGGCTGCTACGCTCGCTCTGGGATTTGTTCTCGTTACCGATGAAAGTTATGCGCAAGGCCGCATTGGCCAGCATCTCCGCAGCCAGGCCCCGGCAACTCAGCAGACCAAGGCCCCGCAAGCCCGGTTCGTGGATGCCGATGCCGATGGCGTCTGTGATTTGCAAGGGACTGGCCAGGGCCGATATGGCAGAGAAGGCCGCCGCGGCCAGGGGATGGGCCAAGGGATGAGAGGGCAGGGGAATTGCCAAGGCGCGGGGTTTGTGGATGCGGATGGCAATGGCGTCTGTGATAACATCAACAGCGCGACCGGTATGGGCCGGAATTTCGTCGATGAAAATGGCGATGGTATCAACGACCGGTCTCCCTTAGCGCAACTGCAACTTACCCCCGAGCA
>JAVFAP010000467.1:0-3918 GCA_034002445.1 bacterium
CAGCATCCTATATCGTTACAGGGTAGATCAATCACTCTTCCCGAAGCGATGGTGGTTTTTATGTCCGTTGAGCAAATGTTAAAGAAAACATTTCCCGCATTGCCGTTTTATTTTGGCTGTATTGCCGTGCTGTTGCTGGTGTACATCGTCGGGCACCTGTTTTTCCGCAGTATAGGCGGTCCCTTCCCTTACCGGACGCGGGGTCCGCTGGCGAAGCAGGAACTCTACCAGCTGGGCGAGATGCCGGTGTGGGAAAACGCGATTCGAATGACGGAATTGGGGAAAACCACGTCTGAGTTGTTGCTGGAGGGGCAGAATTCGGAGATGCCCCCGCTGCAATTTGGCGAACCACCGCAAGCGGCATCAACTGAAATTCAATCCACAACGCCCAAAGGGAACTAAGCATGAATCTTTTTGAAGCCAAAAATCAAATTGTTGAGATCGGCCGCCGGATGTGGTCCAAGGAATGGGTCGCGGCCAACGATGGCAATATTTCGTGTAAAATTAGTGCCGATGAATTTGTCTGTACGCCAACTGGGGTTAGCAAAGGGTTTATGGAAGTCAGCGACTTGATCGTTGTGGACGGCGAAGGCCGTAAAAAATCCGGCGGTCCTCTCAATCCCTCTTCAGAAATAAAAATGCACCTGCACGTGTACCAGCAGCGGCCGGACGTGCGCGCGGTTTGCCACGCGCATCCGCCGACAGCGACCGGGTTCGCGGTGGCGGGGCTTTCGCTGGACCAATGTGTCTTGCCGGAAGTCGCCATTGTGTTGGGGCAGATCCCCTGTGTGCCCTATGGGCTGCCCTCGACCGATGAGATTCCCAAAGCGATCGAGCCCTATCTGCAAAATACCAACGCGGTGCTGCTGGCCAACCATGGCGCGCTGAGCTGGGGCGAGGGATTGATGCAAGCCTACCACCGCATGGAAACGCTGGAGCATTTCGCCAAGATTCTGCTGGTGGCGGTGCAGTTGGGCCAGGTGAATTTGTTCACCAAGGATCAGGTGGCCGCGCTGGAAGGCTTGCGGAAACGGTTTGGCCTTGCGGGCGCGTTCACCGGATGCAGCCTTAACGCGGGGCAGAAATTGCCCGCCAAGACAGGGGATGTCCCCGGCGTGTGAGGCGTCTTTTCATCCAAAAAGCAAAAGCCCGGCGCGTCCGGGCTTTTTTATTGTGCGTCTCGGTTGGGAAAGGGCGGGGTGGTTTCAGATGTCCGTGTGTCCCTCGGGTTTCAGATCGCGCAGCATCAGGTGCTCGACCGCGTGTTTGGGATCCATACCTTTGAAGACGATAGCGTGGACTTCCTCGGAGATGGGCAATTCGATCTGGTATTTCTGGATGATATCCGGAACCGCGCGCACCGTGGTCAGCCCTTCGACCACCATGCCGATTTCTTCTTCCGCGCTCTCCACGTTGTATCCCTTGGCGATCAGTTCTCCGAAACGGCGGTTGCGAGAGTGACGGCTGGTGCAGGTGACGACCAGGTCCCCCAGGCCGGAAAGGCCGGAGAAGGTCTCCAGTTGGGCGCCCATCTTGCAGCCGGCCAGACTGAGTTCATAGAGGCCGCGGGAGATCAGGGCGGCGCGGGCGTTGTCGCCAAAGCCCAGGCCATCGGAGATGCCGACGGCGATTGCCAGGACATTTTTCATGGCGGCTCCGATCTCCACCCCCTTGGGATCGTTGTTGGTATAGACGCGGAACCGGGGCGCCTGGAAGACATCCTGTACAATTTTCGCGATGGCTTCGTCGGGATGGGCGGTAACTACGGCGGTGGGCATCCCAATGGCCACCTCTTCCGCATGGCTGGGGCCGGACAGTGCCGCGACCCCTTGGATGATGCCGCCGGGAGTAAGCCACAGGGATTCCAGGATTTCGGTCATGGTGAGAAGGGTCCCCGATTCCAATCCCTTGGTGGCGCAGACCACGACTTTCGGTTTGCCCCGCAGCTGGGGCGCGATGGATTGTGCAAACGAACGCATGAACTTGGACGGCACGGCGACGAGGAGGATATCCGCTTCTTCCATAAAGAGGCCGGCGTCATCGGTGACGATGATCTCTTCGGGCAGGAGAACTTCGGGTAGTTTATGGAGCAATCGGCGGGATTTGCGGATTTTTTCCGCCTCCTTGGGGTCGTTCGACCAGAGATAGACGGCATAACCTTTACTTTGTAACACCATGCCCAGGGCGGATCCCCAGGACCCAGAACCAAAAATACCAATTTTCATTGTGGAAAACCTCTTTGTGGGGAAAACTCTGACAGATCTCTGTTTTCAAATCAGGATACAAGCGAAGTGGGAAAAGCGAATAGAGAGAACGAGAAATTGACAAGAATGGGTAGGGAGGGGAAGATGCGGGGTGACGAGTTTCTTTTTAAATAAAATCGTAAAATGTATTTGCGGGTCTGAAATAAAGGCGAGCGGGGTTCGTATTAGTGTAATCGAATCGAGAAATCAGGGAGCGTTGATGAGCGACCAAGTCCACGACCATATAGCCATCGAGGAGGTTGTCCATGGCAATCGAGACGCCTTTCGGCCATTGGTGGAACGTTATCACGGAACGGTATACCGGATCGCCTACAGCATGTGCGGCAACGCCGAGGAGGCGCAGGATGCGGTGCAGGAGGTTTTTTACCGCGCGTTTCGCAACCTGAAGAGTTACCAGCCGCAGTGGGCGTTCACGACATGGATCCGGCGGATTACCGTGAATTACATGCTTGATCAGCGCAAGAAAAAAAAAGTGAAGACGCAATCGATCACCACTGAGGATGACCAGGTGATCGAGATTCCGGACAACCAGTATGATCCCCGACGCGAGTATTACGACCGCGAGAAGAATCGGCTGGTGTTGGACGCGATCAACCAATTACCAAATAAATACCGGGAAGTGTTGGTGTTACGACATATCGAAAATATGAGTTATGAAGAAATCGCGCAGTCCTTATCGCTTCCCTTGGGCACCGTGATGACCCACCTGCACCGGGCCCGAGGTAAATTGGCGGAACTGCTGAAACCGATGCAGACCGAAATCGTGTAAGAAGACAGCGCAAAGAAACTGGAAGACGATGATGATTCGATGTGATCAGATCCATGAGTGGTTAGAGCAAATGGCGGAAGAGCCGCAAGCGCTTCCGCGCGAAGTGCAAGAGCATGTGGCGGGATGCGCGGCGTGCCGGGAATACCAGGCCGCGCTGAACCAAGCGCTCGATTTATTGAACCACATAGAGATACCCGTTCCGCCCGCCAGCATGGTGAATGATGTCATGCTGTATATCGAGCAGCGAGAAACGGAGCGGGAATTAAACCAATTCTTTTTTCCCGGTTTAGCGATCCTGAAGAGTATCCAGAAAACGTGGGTGCGCTATTTTCCGCTGTGGGATATGCCCATGGTGTTACAACGAGAAGCCTGGCCGACCGCGATCGCGACGGTCTTCATCGTTTTTGGAATCTTTTTATCTCCCCTATCCGAACCCTCCGAGTCGCAGAAGTTTTTGAACAACCCGGTGGTCTTGGAGGTTAATTCGGTCGCTGCCAAGTTGCGGCAGACCAGTGACACCTGGATCGGACACGTGGCCGCTTTCCGCGCCGGTTGGTTTGGCGAAGCGAAAGCGCTGGGGGGTGGTGGAGCCGCCTCGCCGGGAAGTGAGTCCATTCAGATGTTGAAATGAATGTATGGAGACCCATGCTATGAATACCAATGGTTTACCCAAAAAAAGTCCCGTTCTGGCCGGATTGCTCTCATTCACGTTTCCCTGTTTGGGGCTGGGGCAATTCTACAACGGGGAAATTACCAAGGGATTTTTGATCTTACTCTCGCTGTTTGGTTCTATTTTTCTTCTCTTTGTCGGCCATCTCTTCCCGTGGAACCAAATTGGGATTTATTCGATGTCGTCCCCCTTTGGTTTGGGAGCCTATACGCCGC
>JAVFAP010000468.1:0-3917 GCA_034002445.1 bacterium
TTCCCCCGACCGACCGGGGGGGGGGGGGGGCCAGGAAGACCGAGCGGGGTGGAGTCCATGACAATTTTTGCGACGGTTCGTTTGTAGAATAGAGCGGCAACTCGTATTGACGGATAGGAGAAGACAACGGTGAACGAGCAGGCGATTGTGGGGTGCATTCTGGGGACGGCGGTTGGCGACAGCCTGGGTTTGCCCTATGAGGGCATGAGCGCGAGGCGGGCGGAAAGGGTGCTTGGCGCACCCGATCGGCACCGCTTCTGCTGGGGCCGGGGGATGATTTCGGATGATACCGAGCATACCTGCATGGTGGCGCAAAGTATGCTGGCGGCGGATGGGGATGCGGCGGTGTTTCAGCGCGCGCTGGCGGTGCGGCTGCGCTGGTGGCTGCTGGGCGTGCCAGCGGGGATCGGCAAGGCGACGCTGCTTGCGATCCTCAAATTGTGGCTGGGCGTTCCACCCAGGCGGAGTGGTGTTTTCTCGGCGGGGAATGGGCCCGCAATGCGGGTGGCTCTGCTGGGGGTGTTGTTAGGGGAAGACCCCGCGGTGTTGCGGGAGTGGGTGCGGCGCGCGACGGAGATCACCCACCGGGATCCCAAGGCGTATTGGGGAGCCCTGACAGTGGCCTGGGCAGCCTATGAGAGCAGCCGGGGAGGAAAAGCAATGGCGGACTTTCTTCCCACCCTGCGGGAATGGCTGCGGGATGAGACGGCGCGGGAGTTTTTGGATTTGATCGAGAAGGCGCTCCAGTCGGCGGCCCGAGGTGAGCCGGTGGCGACATTCGCGGAGACGATCGGCAGTCGGAAGGGCATTTCGGGCTATATCTGCCACACCGTGCCATGTGTGGTACAGGTATGGTGGCGCTATCCAACAGACTACAAAAAGGCGGTGATGGAGATGATCGCGGCGGGAGGCGATACCGACACCACCGCCGCGATTCTGGGCGGCATCGTAGGCGCTGGGGTGGGGGAAGAAGGCATTCCCGCGACGTGGCGGGCGGGGATGGCGGAATGGCCGCGCACGCGGGCGTGGATGAAAGCGCTGGGGCAAAATCTAGCGGCACAACGGGAGGGGCGACTGGTTTCTCTCTGCAAAACTCCGTACGGGTACCTGATCCCGCTACGGAATTTGGTGTTTTTGCTGTTGGTCCTGGGGCATGGCGTGCGGCGCGGGCTGCCTCCGTATTGATCGATGGAATGCAAGGACCAAAGACCATGGAGGAAACTTCAGTTCGAGATGAAATGAGGGCTGTTTCTCACGATCGCTGCGGCTATACTGAAGGGTACTCTGTCAAGCCATGGAGAGGAAACCATTATGGGTATGACTATTACCGAAAAAATCTTGGCCCGTCACGCGGGACGTGACCGGGTTGAACCGGGTGAAAATATATGGGTCAATGTGGATACATTGATGACCCATGATGTCTGCGGCCCGGGAACCATCGCGGTGTTTAAAAGTCACTTTGGGGCGGCCGCGAAGGTGTGGGATGCGGATAAAATTGTAATTATTCCCGACCACTACATTTTTACCAAAGACAAACACGCCAACCGCAATATCGATATTCTGCGGGATTTCGTCAAAGAGCAGGGCATCCAGAATTTCTACGAGCCCGGCACGCCCCGCTATAAAGGGGTTTGCCATGTGGCGCTGGCGGAAGAAGGTTATAACCGGCCGGGCCTGGTTCTCTTCGGGACCGATTCGCACACCTGCACCAGCGGGGCGTTTGGCATGTTCTCCACCGGAATCGGCAACACCGATGCCGGATTTATCATGGGAACCGGCAAGACCTGGGTGAAGGTGCCCGCCACCATGCGCTTTGTGTTTGACGGCGAACTGCCCCCTTACCTGATGGCGAAAGATATGATTCTGCACGTCATCGGAGAGATTGGGGTGGATGGGGCGACCTACCGCACCATGGAATTCGCGGGCGATGGCGTCTTTGCCCTCAATATGGAAGAGCGCATGACGCTGTGCAACATGGCGATCGAAGCGGGGGGCAAGAACGGTGTGATCGAGCCGGATGCGACGACGGAAGCGTTTGTCAAAGCGCGTAGCGATAAACCGTATGAAATCGTCCGAAATGACGCGGATGCCAAGTACTATGCCGAGTATGTGTTCAAGACCAAGGACATTCAGCCCACGGTCGCCAAACCGCATTCGCCGGATAAGCGGGCGACGGTGCGCGAGGTGGCGGATGTGAAGGTCAACCGCGCCTACATTGGCTCCTGTACCGGGGGCAAGATCACCGACTTCATCGCGGCCGCGAAAGTGCTGGATGGGCAGTCGGTTGCCGTCAAGACTTTCATCGTCCCCGCAACCACGGAAGTTGCCCAGGGCTTGAAGGAACAGAAGGTCAATGGCAAATCCCTGCAAGATATCTTCGTCGCCGCTGGCTGCGAAGTGGGGCCGCCTTCCTGCGCGGCTTGCCTGGGCGGGCCGGAAGACACCTTCGGGCGCTTGCAGGCGGATGAAGTGTGTATCTCCACCACCAACCGCAACTTCCCGGCGCGGATGGGTTCCAAGGATTCGCAGGTCTTTTTGGCATCGCCCTACACCGTCGCGGCCTCGGCGCTGAAGGGTAGGATTACCGATCCGCGGGACTTTGTTGCGTAAGACCAAGGCGGGTGAGAAGACCTTATTTCTCTCCACCCCAGAAAGGAAGACACGATGGATGACATTATAAAAGGGAAAGCCTTTGTTTTGGGCAACGATATTGATACCGACCAGATTATCCCCGCGCATCACCTGGTGTACCGGACGGATGATGAGGAAGAACGCAAAAACTACGGCCGCTATGCGTTGAGCGGAGTGCCGGAGGCGGCCTCGGGCTTGCCCCACGGGCACATTCCCTTCGTGAAGGATGGGTGGCAGTCCGAGTACACCATCATTATTGGCGGGAAAAACTTTGGCTGTGGATCCAGCCGTGAGCATGCGCCGCTGGCGTTGAATATTGCCGGACTGAAGGCGGTGGTGGCGGAATCGTACGCGCGGATTTTCTTCCGCAACTCGGTCAACGGGGGGTACCTGGTGCCGTTCGAAACCCCGGCGCGGCTGGTGGAGGAAATCAAGACCGGCGACGAGGTGGAGATCGATGTCACAGCTTCCACCCTGACCAATCACACCCAGGGCAAGACCTATGCCTTGAATGCGCTGGGCGATGTCGAAGCCATTCTGCGCGCGGGCGATGTTTTCGCCTACGCCAAAGCGGCAGGCATGATGTAAAATCTCTCTTTTTTGCGACAGTAATGATATGGATGACGATTCATTAAAAGGGCGGATGTTCATATCGCCCTTTTATTTATTTTAATTAGTGGAATTTTACATAACGGATGGGGTTTTTGTTAATGGAACCAACTTTAGCAGGTCATTCGATCTTAATGAACATAGTTAAAATTGTATCAAGATTCGAGAAGGAGATCAACTGGTTTCATGTCCTTACATCGAACGTTTGAACAGTCAGGAAACTGGCTATTTCGCTGGCGGAGTTATCTGCCTCTTGTCCTAACCGCACTTGTCTTGAATGGAATGCAAAATTTTGCATATCCTTTTCAAAGCCACGCTTGGGATTATTTTTGGGAGTTTTTTTGTGTTGGAATCTCGTTGCTAGGAATGGCAATTCGGGTATATATTGTCGGACATGTCCCGGCTGGGACATCGGGCAGGAATACATCCAGCCAATTGGCCGATACCTTGAATACCACGGGGTTGTACTCTGTGGTGCGTCATCCTCTCTATCTGGGAAATTTCTTTTGCTGGCTGGGTATTTCACTTTTCCCCCATGTCTGGTGGATCAGTGTGATTACCATCTTGGCTTTTTGCCTTTACTATGTGAGGATTATGTTTGCGGAAGAGGCCTTCCTCCGAGAGAAATATGGGAGTGTATATGAAGATTGGGCAAATAAGACACCGGCGTTTTTCCC
>JAVFAP010000469.1:0-3914 GCA_034002445.1 bacterium
GAAAGGGTGTCCTCTTCATTCTTGGCGGGGATGATGACAGAAATAACGGGTTTGTTTTGTGTTGTGATGGGTCTGTACCTCTTTCGTCCAGCATTGGGCGACTTCATTATACCGAAATTTTTCCCCCGCCGAAAGGCGCTATTCCCGCTTTCCCCAATACTCTCTTGGGCGTGCCTTCTCCATCAATTGGAAATGTGCAGGAATTATGATGGCTCGTACGGTCGCTTGTCGGGATTGGATGAAAATGATGAGGACGCGCCTGTCTATGGCATAAAAATGCCCAAATAGGAAACATGTTGACTGGGATTGATTGAAAAACGCGAAAGACCGTGAAAGAATATCCGTGATACGATGAATGGTTTTATTTCGTCATGCATACTGTCCAACGGATGGAGGTAATGGAAAATGAGAAAAACTTGTGAAGGCTTCACCTTAATCGAACTTCTGATTGTTGTCGCGATCATTGGCATTTTGGCCGCGATCGCCGTGCCCAACTTCATGAATGCGCAGATGCGGGCCAAAGTCGCGCGGACCCAGGCGGATATCCGCGCCGTGGCGACGGCGATCCAGATGTTCAAATTTGACAAAGGGGTGCTACTGCTCGATTTTTGGGATGATGACAGCGAGTGGGGGATGGAACGGTGGGAAACGATCTTTGGCCGGGTAGGCCAGCGGCCACCATCGAAGACATTAGAAAACGTGTTCGTGCCGTTGACCACGCCCGTGGCTTACCTCTCCTCGATCCCGGTGGATCCCTTTGAACCTAAGTTTGATGCGAGTATTGGTTTCAGCGCGGATGAACGGGGGAGCACCTATATTTATTTTGATAACGATCCCATGGCCTCTGGGGATGATCACGGAATTAGTTTGTACCAGACGGGCAACGCCCGAGGGGCACAGATTGGGATTACGCCGCTGAAAACGGGAGAGTTCGCGTTGATCAGTATTGGGCCGGATGGGGTAATCGGGGTGCCTAGCGATACCTCGGATACCCGTGGACTGCCATATGAACCCTCGAATGGTGTCATGAGCGGAGGGGATATCGTCCAGCGCGGATAAAGAGAACCGGTGAAAATTTTACAAATCCCGAGGGCTCCGCGTTCTCGGGATTTTTTTGTGCAGCGTGCGTTCTACTTGATTTCCTTCGCTTTTTCCTGCAATCGTGGTTGATACACAGAATTCAATTGATATATTTACTATCAATCTATCGATTAACCGAATGACAGCATTTTTATTTTTGCTTATTTTTTTTCCTGGCAAGTGTACAAAATTAAATGGTTATGCTATTGTGAACAATCATACTATCGCTCGATAGGTTAAGGGCGTGGAAGGGAGGTGGCATCAACACAAAATACAGGGTTGTCCAGAAGATGAAGTACTAAAAAAAACGAAAAAAGAAATGGAAGAAAAGGAGCAGTTATGAAGAGGATTTCAATTTTAGTGGCATTTTTTATGTGCGTTTCGATGCTGCCGGCTTTCGCGCAGTATGGAATATTTGACAAGACAGCCGACTGGGGGCCCCGTGGGGCCAACAAAGTGGCGGGGTCCGTGAGTGTCAGTGGTTCCGGCGACAGTGCTGTGTATACCATCAAGGGGAACGGGGATGATATTTGGAACAACGATGACGAAGGGTTCTTTGTCTATACCGAACTCTCCGGTCCCAAGACGGTCCAAGGCCAAGTGAAATGGATCAATGCCGGTCCCAATGAATGGGCGAAAATCGGTGTGATGATCCGGGACAAGGCCGCTGTGGCGACATCTCGGACGTACAACGCGATCATGCGTGGGTTGAATGGTGGCGATTTAAGCCAGACCCAATGGCGTCTTGTGGAAGGCGGCGGCTCCAACAGTTCGCAGTTTTCTCAGCCCGGCGGCGGCGCGGTTGCCAACCAGAATGGGATTCTGTGGTTGCGCACCACTCGGATTCCCGAAATCAACCTGTGCTTCTCGGAATGGTCCTTTGATGGTGTGACCTGGACTGTCGGGAACGCCAACATTGTCCAGATGGAAGATCCGGTGGCCTATGGGATCGCGATCACGAACCACGTTGACGATACCGCACTGGCTGAAGGTCAGGTGACGGGTGTCAAACTTCTCGATCCGCAGGCGACAGCGGCGTACCGCTTGATGCCTTCGATTCCGGATGTGGTCTATACACCAGGCCAAGCCTACACGGTTCAGATTGCCGTGGGTGGGAAGCCCGGTGCCACGACGGTAACCGAAACGCCTCCCGCAGGCTGGGCGATCACGAATATCTCCGATGGCGGGACTGCCAGCAGTGGCGTGATCACCTGGAACCTGGCTTCGTTCTCTGGCGCGGTGACATTGTCTTATACCGTAACTCCTCCCGCGAATGCCAATGCGGATGTGACCTTCTCCGGCAATGTGAATAGCGTCGGCACGTATGGCGGTAACCGCATTCCTGCAGCTAAGCCGATTGGTATCTTTGATAACTACATGGATGTTGGTGCCGTTGGAGCCGCAGGGAAGACCGAATTGGATGGTGATATGTACATCATCACTGCCAGTGGCGCGGATATTTGGGGCACAGCGGATGAGTTCCACTTCCTGTACAAAAAACTGACCGGAGCCTTTGAATTTGAAGCGCTGGTCTTTGCCTATCATGACAACAGCACCAACGAGTGGTCGAAAGCCGGTTTGATGATCCGGGATAAATTGACCGCTGGGTCCAAGCATCTGATCGCGTTAACCCGCGGCAGCGATTTGGGGAACTTCGTGACCGACTACCGTCCCACCGAAGGCGGGGAGTCGTTTGATACCGGCCTGAAAGGTTCAGAAGCCACCAATGGCTTGATGCGCCTTGTCCGTTGGGGCGATGTCATCCGATCCTACTATTTCAGCAATTCCGCCCAAAATTGGGTTCTGGACCGTGCGATCACTGTCCCGATGGATGATCCGGTGTATGTCGGGGTTGCGGTCACTTCTCATGATGATGGCCTGTTTGCCATCGCGGAAGTGGAAGATGTCAATTTGGAACTCTATCCCTTCTATGCCAATCGCACCATTACGGACCGCTTCCTGAAACCAGGTGAATCCACCGAAGTGACGGTTGTCCTGAACGCGCGCGAAGAAGTGGGGCCCAATGTGGCCATCTCTGAAAAATATCCGGCCGGCACCGTGATCAGCAATCTCTCCGCTTCTGCTGGGACCGCGACCGATAATGGCAACGGCACGATTTCCTGGAATGTTCCAGGTGCCAAGGGTGCCGCCACGATGACGTATACCCTGACGGTAGCCGATACCCCGGCACAGGATCATGGTGTTCTTTCGGGTACCTATTCCGATGGTAAAGGGTTCAGCGGTGATCTCGAAACCCTAACCGTGGTGTATATGTCGGCGGATGATCTGTCCCCATTCCAGGGAAATCAGGATATCGGCAATACCGGCGCGCAAGGATTTGTGGGTCGGGATGGCGATACCTGGAAGGTGATCGGCAGTGGCAGCGACATTTGGGGTACCGCGGATAACTTCCATTACCTGTGGCTGCGCGCGACCGGCGATTTTCGTTTCAGCGTGGAAAATCCCTACATCGGCGGCTGGGGTCCCAATGCGGGCGCCAACGATTGGCAGAAATTCGGTTTGATGGCGCGGCAGAGTTTGGATGCCAATTCCGCGTTCGCGGCTGGGGAACTGCGTGCTTCTGATCAGGCGTTCTTCCTCCAGTACCGTCCCTCGGCGGGCGTGGATGCCACATGGGAAGAATCGGGTGCGTTGGTTGGCGCGACCACATGGAACACCAACCTGACCGCCGCCCCCGCGAAACCCGCGTTTGCGGATTACCCCCTGGGTGGCAAGATTACCTTGGCCCGGGAAGGGAACTTCTTCTCTATCTTGTATGAACTCGATGGCGAAGACTTCCTTCAGTGGGAAGACGAAGTGGTGATGACCGATCC
>JAVFAP010000470.1:0-3903 GCA_034002445.1 bacterium
CAAACCGGATATCACTCTTTTGGACAGTCGAGCCGGTATTCATGATATCGCGGCGGCAGTGATTACCCGTATGGAATCCCTCGTTCTGCTTTTTGCCGTGAACAGCCCCCAAACCTGGAAAGCCTATCAGTTCTTGTTTCAGTATTGGAAGCAACAGTCAAACCTGGTTTTCCATTTAAGAGAACGAATAAAAATCGTGGCTTCCATGATCCCTGAAACCAGTCGCGATGAGTACATGACTCGTTTTACAGAAAATGCGTGGGATCTTTTTCGAGACGAAATATATGATACCGCAGAACCCAATAACCCGGATGCATTTAGTTATGATTTGAATGACCATGACGCGCCTCATTCCCCTCTTCCGATATTCTGGCATCGTGCATTGCAAGAGTTTGATCCAATCCGGGAGAAAAATGGATGGGATGAAAAAACGGCCCGCGATTCCATGGAATTGTTCATGGATCAGATGGTCAGCCTAATCCATGAGATGGAGTGAAATCATGAGCCCCGATGGATACCGCTTCCCGGTGACGTTTCGAGAGACCCTTCTCAAAACCTTACCGGAAGAAACCTCTCTTCATGGCAATATCCCGGATGTGAGAAATACCTATATTCCGGACACACATATCAAGGCCCTGCGACTGGATACCATGCTCGTGGCAGGAATTCGTGGTGCAGGGAAAAGTTTTTGGTGGTCTGCCTTACAGAATCCAGGGCATCGCGACGTGCTAGGCCCAAAAGCCAGTCTTTCCAAAGAGACGATTGTCTCCACGGGATTTGGAGAAATCCCCCTGCCGAAGAATTATCCAAACAATGATACGCTGGCATTTCTCCAAGAGAAATACGATGCGCGTATCGTATGGCGAACAGTGGTGTTTTCCCATGTGGGGGAAAAAACGGCCCCCCTTGATTTCCATTCGCTAACGAAATGGGAAGACCGGGTTGAATGGGTCAAACGCCATCCGGAAGAAACCGAGTATTGCCTGGCCGAAGCGGATGAGACCCTCTTCAAATCAGACACCCATCACCTGGTGATTTTTGACGCTTTGGACCGTGCCGCCGAAGAGTGGAAAAGCATGAATACGCTGGTGCGCGGGTTGCTGCAAAATCTCATTGCTTTTCGGTCCTACAAACGAATCCGACTGAAATTATTCTTGCGGACTGATCAATTGGACGATCCCTCTGTTACCGCGTTTCCAGACAGTTCTAAGGTTCTTTCTGAAAAAGCGGACTTATTCTGGCCCCGTAATGAGTTGTATGGTTTACTGTGGCAGTATATGGCCAACTCAGAAAAGGGAGACTTGTTCCGTGATGGTTGTAAGGAACTCACGCTTTGCCGATGGACAACCACAGGTTCGGTTTGGACGGTTCCCGAAACGCTTCGAAGGGATGAAAGAGAACAGAGAAAAATATTTCACGCCCTCACAGGCCCCTGGATGGGAAAAGATCCCCGCCGCGGATTTCCTTACACCTGGTTGATCAATCATCTTGGGGATACACGCCAACAGGTGAGTCCACGCAGTTTTCTGGCGGCCCTGCGTCATGCCGCCTCGGAACCGCTTAGACCGGATCAACCCTATGCCCTTCATTATGAAAGTATTAAACGGGGGGTTCAAGAAGCCTCGAAAATCCGGGTCCGGGAAATGCAGGAGGATTATCCCTGGGTGGAACCTCTTCTCAAGCCTTTAGGGAAAAAAATCAACGTCCCCTGTGGAATGGATGAGGTAGAATCCCTATGGAATCAAGAAAAGGTGTTGGAGCAATTAAAACAAATTGTGCAATCATCCGATGTCCGATTGCCCCCTTCTCATCTTGATGAAGGATCCCGAGGATTGATGAAGGATTTGGCCCAGTTGGGAGTGATCGGCCTCATTTCCAGGGATCGGATTAATATACCGGATGTATACCGGATTGGGTATGGGATCGGACGGCGGGGGGGAATCACCCCAGTTGCCCGTGTTTAGCATAAAGGCGCGAACTGCTCCTTCTTTGTTTTTTTGGGTTTTCTGCTACGCTCTCTTCTTTATCCATGGTACATGATACGGATGGTTTGGCTATGAGTTCTGAAGATCATATTTATGAAGGTTGTTGTAAAATTGGGCCGGGCGGCGCGTTGCGGGGCACGATCCGGGTGCCGGGCGATAAATCGATCTCGCATCGGGCAATCATGCTCTCGGCGATCGCCCAGGGGGAATCGGTCATTCGGGGCTTTCTGGAGAGCGAAGATTGCCTGGCAACCCTGAAGATTTTTACCCAAATGGGGATTGATTTCAGCCAGGAAGGGGATGTATTGCGGATCTATGGCCGGGGGCTCTCGGGCCTGCGTGAGCCGGATCACTTTCTGGATATGGGCAATTCTGGCACCGGGGCGCGCTTGATGATGGGAATTTTGGCCGGGCAGCCCTTCGCCACCTTTTTGATCGGGGATTCGTCCCTGCGCAAACGTCCCATGGGCCGGGTAACCGAGCCCTTATCCCGCATGGGTGCCCGGTTTATTGGGCGGGAAAACGGAACGAAGTTACCGCTCGCGATTCAGGGAGGGCATTTGAAGGGGATTTCGTATCAGTCCCCGGTCGCCAGCGCGCAAGTCAAATCGGCCCTGCTGCTCGCGGGATTGTACGCGCAGGGCGTCACGACATTGGTTGAGCCAGGGCCCTCGCGGGACCATACCGAGCGGATGTTGAAAACGTTTGGTTACCCCATCGAGACGGAAGAGCGGAGCTGCACCGTTTCCGGGCCATGCGGGGATGTGCAAGGCCTAAAGTTGGATGTGCCGGGCGATTTTTCTTCCGCCGCGTTTTTTATGGTCGCGGCCTCAATCCTGCCTGGATCGGACCTGCTGATCGAGTCAGTCGGGATCAATCCCACCCGAACCGGCCTTTTGGATGTGCTGCAAGAGATGGGCGCGGATCTTACCCTGGAGAACCAACGGATGTCCGGCGCCGAACCGGTTGCGGATATCCGCGTTCGTTCGCATGAGCTCCATGGGACGACCATAGGCGGCGAAACGGTGGTGCGGATGATTGACGAGTTCCCCATTTTCGCGGTGGCAGCGGCAAAAGCCACCACACCCTCGATCGTCAAAGAAGCCGAGGAACTGCGGGTGAAAGAGTCGGACCGAATCGCGGTGATTGTGCGGGTCCTGCGGCGGATGGGGGTAACCATCGAGGAAATGCCGGATGGATTCGCGGTCCAAGGGAATAGTGAACTGACCGGGTCGTCATGCGCGTCGTTTGGGGATCACCGCATCGCCATGTCGCTGGCGATCGCGGGCCTGGCGGCGCGGGGCGAGACCGTCATCCAGGGGATCGCCTCGGTATCCACCTCGTTCCCGCATTTCTTTTCGTTACTCGAAACCATATCTCCAGGGAGCGTGATAGAACTGGCATGAAGAGAAACAAACCCATAATCGCGATCGATGGGCCGGTGGGTGTTGGGAAAAGCACCGTAGCCGCCCGGCTGGCAGCACAGTTAGGGCTGCTGTATATCGACACCGGCGCGATGTACCGCGCGGTGACACTCCAAGCCATGCGGCGGCAGTTGGACATGGAGGATCAAGACGGCATCGCCCGGATGGCCCAGACCCTTCGGATCGAGTTTCAGCGGATTGACGGGGTGTTGCACATCACCTGTGAGGGCGAGGATGTCTCGGAGGCGATTCGTGCCCCAGAAGTCAGCAAGAACACGTCCGCGGTTGCCGATAATCCAGCCGTACGCCACCACCTGGTGGCGTTGCAGCAAAAGATGGGGCGGGATGGTGGGGTGGTGATGGAAGGTCGGGATATTGCCACGGTGGTCTTCCCTGATGCGGAAATCAAAATTTATCTGGATGCCGACCCGGAAGTGCGGGCACAGCGCCGCTATGAAGAACTGCTCGCCAAAGGCAAGCCGGTCTGTTACGAG
>JAVFAP010000471.1:0-3890 GCA_034002445.1 bacterium
TGACCAGGTGTGGAAACAAGTAGACAAACGCGAACAGGGAAAACACCCCGAAACTGGTCAACGGGATGGAATACTCCCACGGTGCGGAAGTGACCAGGAGTGGCATCCCGATGAAAAAGGCCACCACGGAGAGGAGCACGTCATAAATGAGCCAAATCCAATGGACTTGTTTGGAACGGAAGGCATTCATCAGAAGACTCCTAATGAACCGAGAAATCCTGCCGGAATGTTGAAGATGGGGAGATAGAATCCAACAATGGCCAAGCCGCCCAGAACTGCGACTAGGACGATCAAAAGCGGTTCCATGATTTCCCGGATGATATGGCTGACGACATCCAACTGGCGCTGATGGAGTGAGGCGATACTGCGCAGGGTCTGGCCCAGTTCGCCCTTGCCGTTGCTTTGGGCAATCATCCACAGGGTTGTGGCGGGGATCAGTGTACGTTGGTCGGTGGGTTGAAATTCAGAACCGGCGAGAATCGCGGTTTCCACCTCATCCAGCGCCATGGTCATGGCGGGGCTATCCACCATGCCCTTGGCCAGGACGATCGAATCGCGCCCGCTATGCCCCCCCTCCATCAAAACCCCTAAGACCTCGCACAGTTGCGCGGTTTTGGCGTGGCGGGACAAGATGCCCAGGAAGGGAATGCGGGGCAGGATGCGTTCCACCCATTGTGCGAACTTGGATTGGGCTTCGATTCGGGCGGAAAGGAGACCAATAATCAGCCAAGCCAGGTAGAAGACCATCCCCATCCCCATCACAAAGACGGCTGGACCCAAGTTGACAAACAACGAGGTGAACGTGGGGAAATTGAACCCAAGGCCCATACTCATTTCCGTGAATTTGGGAAACCAGAAGATGAACATTACCCCGATTTCCAGGCAGAGCACACACCAGACCAGGAAGGGGTACACTAGGCAGCGCTGCAAGCGGTGCTGGGTTTCCCGGGCGGATTGCAGGTAATGGCTGAGCGATTGTAACATGCGGGGCAGGACGCGCCCCTCTTCGCCAACCCGCACCAGGCGGGAGATCATCGCGGGGAAATAGGCGGCGTTGCTCTCCATCGCCTCGGAGAGGGGCGAGCCCAGGCTGTGCAGTTCCGCCACGCTTTCCTGGGCTTTTTGCCAGCCCGGTTCCAGCGCTTCCGCGCTCATCTGGCGGATGGTTTGATCCAGGGGCAACCCCAGTTGCGAGGCTGCCGCTATTTGTTCGGCAAACAATATTAAATTATCCCATTTATACTTGGCCATTGGCTTTTCTCCTTCTTTTTCGTCCTCTGCGCCCTCGGGTATGGCGGAGGGATGCGCCGCGGGATGCCGCGGGGTCAGGGTGCGAATGTCGTGATGGAACCGGCGGATATCGTGCCATTAGAGGGCGAATAGATTGCCCAGGAGGCCGCATCCAGTGGATTTTGGAACGAGGTAAACCCTGGCCCCATCCCATACACTACGTAGTTGACGCTGCCGCGCAGCCCATACGGGGTCAGGCTCACACGCGACCCTTGGGCCTGGAGAAAGTTAACATAAGGATAGGTATCCGAGCCCCGGCGTGCGGTTTCAATAAACTCCCGCTTGTCTTGGTCCGCGGGGGCCAGAAAGATGTCCAGGGGGAGCTGGGACATGTACGGGATCGGGGTCGTCAGGCGATTGAGATCGCCAGGGGCAAAGGTCCCGGCCTCCTGGTTGGTGGGGTAGGTGTCATAATCGTTGAAATACGATTCCAATGCCCACACGATCAACTCTTGTTCGGCGAGTGAGCGCGCGACTTTTGCCCGAACTGCCGCATTGAGAAAATTTGGTACCGCGATCGCCGCCAGCATTGAAATGATGACGACAACTGTCATCAATTCAATCAGCGTGAACGCGTGTCTTTCCTGGGTGCGTTTCATGAGATTGTCCTTTCTGGATCCGAAAAATATATGACTATTAATGTAGTTAAACATACGCGCCAACACCCATGAATCCAGGGTTGGGTAGAGTTACAGCGTCTGCTGCTGGGACGGCTTGGGCTTTTCCTCGGGGGGCTTCCCCTCGGGACGCATGGTCAGCCGGATCTGCCGCACATCCGGCGAAACGAAGATCCCGTTTTCTTTATAGAGTTTCAAAAGGATGGGGTTGTAAAAATCTTCCAACACCGATTGCGAAACCGCTTCGATATACGGGCCGGATGCGGTAATTTTTTGTAGTGAGCGGTCCCCCAGCCAGAGCACGCTTCCCACCAGAAGGCAAGCGGCGATCGAGGCCGCGACTTTGGAACGGTAGGCTGTGTACGTTTGCCGGGACCATTCCTGGTAAAAATGGATCTGCCGTTTGACCCGGTAGACCAGTTCCGGAGGAGCCTGGTCGGTGCCGTCATCCATTGCCAGGACATCCAGATGCGAGAAGAGTTTTTTCCAATACGCTTCTTCCTGCTGGCAGGCGGGGCATTGGCGAAGGTGCTGGGCAAAGAGCGCTTGTTCATGCTCGTTGAGTTCGCGGTACAGATACTCCGGCCAGCGGTCTTTTAAATCGTTGCAATAATAGGCCATGGTCTCTGTCTCTCCTGTCAACTCTGCATCCGTGCTTCCGGGGCTTCCTGGGTTGCTCCGACCAGGAGTGCCCGTAATTTGAGTAACGCCTGGTGCAGCGTCGCCTTCACGGTCCCGATGGGGATTTCCAGGATATCGGCGATTTCCTGCAGCTTTAAATTTTGAAAATGGCGCAGGACGAAGATGGAACGCTGGCGCTGGGTCAGTTCATCCATGGCCCGGCGCAGGCGGGTGAATTCTTCGGCCTGCTGTGCGATTTGCAGAGGGGTTAAGCCATCGGCGGGAATGCTGAGCCAAATGACGTTATCCAGGGTTTTCGTTCCTTCCCCCCGGCGCCGTTCCCGCAAGCGGTCAATACATGCGTTGATGGTCACCCGGTATACCCAACTTTTGAGGTACCCCTCGTGTTTGGGCACCTCCGCCGAACGCCATATTTTCAAAAACACCTCTTGGGCGGCATCCAAGGCTTCCTCGTGTGTGTTCAACATCCGCAGGGAGGTGAAGTAAATCACCTGCTGGTAACGACGGACAAATTCTTCGAAGATTCGTTCGTCCCGTCTTCGAATTCCTTGGATCAGTTCCGCTTCAGGCCGCATCGGGCTTCTCCTTCTGGCGTGAAAAACCACTCTATCCAATTAGACGATGATTTTTATAAAAGGTTTAGCGGGTGGTCATTCTTGGGGGAGATTTTCGAGGATGGGACCGAGGGCTCCCCTATCAGAGAATAGTACAAAGGACGAGGTGTTGTCCTGGGGTTTGAAAGAAATAGAAAACCCCAGCATGGGCAGTGCCGGGGTATGAATTGTCAGGTTTTTGGGGTTTGGATTCATTCTTAGGAATGCCGCATCGGTCAATCTCTGCCTCCCCGCATAGAGTCCCGGTTTTTCTTCCCCAACTTTGGGATATTTTCGTACAGGCCCCCGTCCCGGATAAATGCTTCATAGCGGCTTTCGCACCGTTCACATTCCATGAGATGGGTTTCCATCATCCGTTCCTCGTCTTTTGATACTTCGCCGTCAAAGAGACGCTGCATCTGTTCCCGCGATAAATGTTTCATGCTACACCTTCGAATCAAGGGAATGATTATTTTCTTCCACCATGAAAATCCGAATCAAGACAGAAATCAAGATAACCGCGCCACCAATCAGTGCCCAGCCGGTGGGGCTTTCCCCCATGGTGAAGAAGACCAGAAGGGGGTTGAGGATGGGTTCAATCAAGGCCAGGATGGCCACCTCGATGGCTGGTAACTTTTTCAGGGCGGAGGTATACAGGATGTAGGCCACGCCGATCTGAAAAATGCCCAACCATAAGAGGCTGGCGAGAGGGATCCAGTGGGGGATCTGGGAAAAATCCTGTGGTGCG
>JAVFAP010000472.1:0-3883 GCA_034002445.1 bacterium
CATGACCTGCCCGTTGATATCAGTCAATTCAAAATAAAATCCCCAAGGTCCGGTGCGTTCGCTGATCTTCACGAGGAGGTGGTTCCATCCCTGATACAGCCGGGTCACCACGCGTTCGCTACCCGGCCGCATGCCGTTGATGTTGCGTTTTTTATAGATTGGTTTGTAGTTCAAGAAGATCTTGGCGTCGCCGTTGCAACCCAATTCAAGCCGCACCATGCGTTCTTGCGGGGCGTAAATGCCTACATAGGCATAGGCGGCGGTGTAATCGTCGGGATCGTATACCTTGTCAAAATCGATATAGCCATCGGCGAATTCCTTCGTTTCCCATTTTACTTTTCCGTTGACGCCATCATATTCTTCCTCTGGTTTAACATTCATCTCGGGTGGGTAAGTATAATCCAGCCCCTCGCCTTTCTGATTGGAGAACGGCCCGATGACCAGCCAGCGGTGGATGAACTGATGTCCGATGCCTAGCGGGACGTTCTTGCGGTAGGGGATGGTGCCCCATGTCCCTGCGGCTTGGACGGTAATGCTTTGCCGTTGGGTCATTAAATTGCCTTGGGATTTAACCGAAAAGCGTATCCGGTGCAATTTCCCTGGATCTTCGCGCTCATCAAAGGCGGTATTGTCGTTGGTGGTCACTGTCCAATTCTGCGGGGTGACCAAACTGACCCGGCTGCGCACGGGGCTTTGCAGCGGGTTTTGGACTACCACCTCGACGGAAAAGACGCCGCTTTTCTCATCCACCTCCCCCGGCTTCGCGGTAAGAAGCAGTGGTACGAACGATCCTGCCAGTTCGGAGGCCAAAATGGGGTCTTCCGCCAGCCGATCCAAATTGCCCAAAAAAGCGGCTTCGGCTTTCTCTGCGGCGGTGATGGCTTTGGGGATATTGGTTTCCTTGGATTTCGGGGTATCGGGCCGCTTGGATAAAAACTCGGATGAAACGACATCCACCGTAAAACCACGCTGCTCCAGATCCAAGGTCAATAAGTGTTTGATGGCTTCATGGTAATCCCACAAACGGCGGCGCAACTCGTTTTTGCCCCGAATCTGCGCTAATTGGATCGCGACTTCGCCACAGGCGCGTTCGGCGAAGCGATACCATTCCAGTTTATCCAACGGCATCACGCTGGTACCCAGGACCATGGGCAGGGGTTCCATCGCGGTAATGGCGGTGGGGATGGGTTCGCCGTTCAAAAAGACATGGTAGGCTTTCTGGTCGACCCCGGTGATTTCCAAGAAGATCATTTGCTGTTCGCTGAGCAGGTTGGTCAAATCGAAGCGAAATCCGGCCTCGTTCTTGATAAAATTCTCGATCGAGCAACGCGTGCCGAGGTTGGTGGGATTGCTTTTAGCCAGATCCAGCCGTAGGCGTCCCGCGTTTTTGGGTGCTAACAGCAAGGTTAAGTCATCTCCTTCTTCGATGGAGATAAATTTTTCAAAGCCGAACACTCTTAGATTTTCGCGGGAAAAGTCTTGTCCCGCCACATAGGCGCCGTTAACCATCACTCGTAGAACATAGTCGTTGGCATTGACATTTTCTGGGAGTTTAAAGGCGATCTGTTTGAGTTCCAAATCTGTCCGCCGCGCGATCTGGGTGACGCGCAAGTCGCAGCGCTGTTGTCCGGTATGGATCGAGCGGCGAAAGGTCAATTGCCCACTGTACGCTTCGGTCATAAAGGGGAACGAGTACGAACTTTGCCGGAGCGGCACGGTGGGCCCCATCACTAGGCAATCCCGGTGCGTATCAAGGGAGAATCCGGTTAATGTGTCATAATAAGACCACAATCCGATTTCTGTTCGGGCTCGGGCTTCCCGCGAGAGCCCTTCCATCGGCAGGGCGCGGATGGCTTGTTCCGCCGCAGCCGAATAGCCTAGCCGCGCCAGCAGTGCGGGGGTGAAGGCCATGGTATAGCCGGGATGATTGGCAAATAAAATTCCTGTATCCTCATGGCTGAGCTGGTTCACCATCGCCTGGGCGGTCTTGGCGACATACTCATGACCCAGCAGGGGATTCCAGCCATGCCAGAAGGCGAACCACTCGCCGGGCAGGCTTCCGCCGACCAAGTGGCCCGCGTCGCTTGCCAGTGGATCCTGGGCATGGTAGGCCGCCTGCAAAAAAGTCCCATTCCACAACTCACTCAGCAAATTGGCCTGCGCTTGCAAGCGTGCATCCCGGCATTGGCTTTGAAATTCTGGATCGCGAAACCACTGCCCCATTTCTTCCCCGATCTTCAAGACCGCCAGCCACAGATCCGCGCTGAAGAGATTTGTAACCCCCTCACCCGATTGGGCAAACATCGAGGCACCGTCGGGGATCGCGTCTCCATCTGTATCCTTGGTGATCATCCACAGAATAGCGGAGCGTACGTTGAGGTATTTGTCTTTTAGAAATTCCCCCACGCCAGTGCGCAAATAGTTGCTGTATACCATCAGAACAAACGCCCCTGCCGAATCTGGCCGGCTGAGGAATCCACCCGGTACATCGCCGGTGCCGATCTGGGTATAGATATTGCCCACGGCGCATGGCACTTCGCCATCCGCTAATTGGGCTTTGGTGAATTGATCCAGTTCACTGACAAAAATGGAAGGGTACCACTGCATTAAAAAGGGCATCATCCCCAAGCGCTCATCCAGCGCGCCCAAGTTGCCGGGATAATTTGTGTCTCCGGTCAGAAAGGCAAACCGTCCATCTCCCAGAGCGATACAGGACGAAGCAAGGATGCTCATGCCGTTCATCATACGCTGCAAGAGCCAGTCTGGGATGGACGAGTTGGTGAAAGAGGATCTCCAGGCATTCATCTTCTGCTGGATAGGCTCCCAATCCTTGGCGGCTGTATCCACTCCATCCCACACGCTTTTATTAAATTTGGTGTAGTAGACCCCATAATCTGTCCCATCGAGACTGATGAGGTGAGGCATGTACCAGGTGTAGAAGAACACAAAGACCGTTTCCTGCCCTGGTTTGAGTTTTCGTTGTGCGGCAACCGCCGCCGCTGGGCGTTGTCCCCCCGAAACCGCTCCCCGATGGCTGCCTTTGACTCCCAATGCAAATGCGCCATCCGCAGCGAAATCGCTCCAGAACGCGGCCTGGCCCCCTTGGGGATCCCACTGGGGCAGGGAAGAGATACTATCGCCGTTTTGTTCGATTACACCAAACGCGGCTTCACCCAGGGCATTCTGCTCTTGCGGATCGGTGGTTTTGCCGTTGAACTGGAAGCGAATCCCGCTGGCCCGCCCACGGCTGAATCCTTCTTGGTTTGCTTCCCCATCGGGCGCGAAGGCTTTCTCCGCGGTGCCGCCTAGCCCCACCAGGTTGCTCCAGGCCATGGCCATCGCAACCGTCTGCTCTTGGCTGGATATGTTCTTGACCTTGTAGACAAACAGGGTTAGCGGTCGGCAGGACGAATCGACATCTTGAGGAAAGAGGGGGGAAAAGGCTTGGAGTGAGACTTCCAGCGGCAATTGCGAATCCACATAGGCGGCTTCCGCGAACGGGTAAGCGCCGGAGAAGGTGATCCGTTCCACTCCCGCGTCCACGCCGTGGGCTAGGCGCCGCGCTACCGTTGTGCCGCCGCCGGAAGTGTAAATGGCGGCGAAACAGCCTTCGGGATTGTGGAGGGGTTGATGGTAATTATGCTGGGTTGTCATCTGCCCGAAGCGCCCATCTGGCATCAGTTCAATCACTCCGGTCCCGATTCCGCCGAGGGGCATCCCCACAGTGGGGATGCCGTTCTGCTCCGGGGAAGATTGAGCCCAGAGGGGGATGCAAAAGAGTAGTCCATATAAAAAAAATGCGAGTAACCGGCTCCACCGCATTGTGTGTGTCTCCTGATCCAAAAATTTGATTTGCCTTGATATTATACCCAGAGGATAACAC
>JAVFAP010000473.1:0-3870 GCA_034002445.1 bacterium
ATATACCCCAATAAACACTCCTCTTATCTAAAAATCGATGTGTATAATAGGTAATTTTATTATAATACTTTTCAAGCCTCGGCCACCTTGGAGGAACATTCCACGCCAGAAGGTTAAATCCAAACAACCCTGCATACAATGATTGAATATGCTGAAGTTGTAGAGAACGAAAAATATCCTTCAATGCCCTCGCACTAATGATATTATGCATTTCCAGAATTTGCGGCTTCCACAGTTTTGCCATACACCCCTGAACAGCCCGCAGATTGGGGATGGTCAGCAAAAGCGACCCACCCGGCTTTACATATTTCAAATGCGCTTCGATAGCCCCACTAATATCATCAAAGTGTTCTACCACCCCTAGGGAATAAACCAAATCGTACTGCTCCCCACAAAGATTTTCTTTGGAAAGTAAATCACCACAATACACGCTGCCTTCGACTCCAAATTGCTGAAACCGCTGTTGGAGGAGACGACACCCGGCTTCTGAATAATCAAGACCTGCAACTTTCACATCAAAATCTTTACCGATCCATGTCAGCCATAACGAGTTTCCACTCCCAATTTCCAAAACGCTAGAAGGCACAGATCGGTTAATTTCGTTTTCTAAAATCCATTTCACCACTCGGTTTTCATACCGAGAAAAGTCGATCACGGCGCTGGGCCCCGTCCCTTCTTTTGCACCATAGAAGGAATCCCAATACGCCTTCCCTGTAATATCTTTTATATTTTTTTCCATTGACCAATCGCTTTTTAGATTAATGTTTAAATTCTACAATAGAAGGAAAACAAACAATCGAATGTGAGACACAATATTTAACGATACCTGAATGCAAAACAGGAATCATACAAACTTTTTGCCATGACCCAATATAGGCCCGATGCTTGGAAGACCGAATGCCAATATCTAGTTGCACACTGGTACATGTTAGACCTGGATTCTGTATTTGGAAACACGCTTCAAAGATATCTTGTGTAAGGCCAAGCATGGCATCCGTTAAGTTATCACTACAAATGGCGCAGAGCTTCACATTGTGTTCGGAGAACAATACCACATCAATCGCCGGTTCAATAATTTCAGTCTTGGATTTTACGGTAATTTTTACATTAATCGTTTGTTGATTATCCCATGATTCGACTGGCTTCCCTTCCAAATCGAGCAACTGAACCTGGAGAGTTAACTGACTATTGGAAACCATATTCGCCGAACTATTTGTTTCTGACACATACAAGCCTATCGATTTATCTGTTGCGCCATCGAAGATTTTCTTTCCGCCAGAGAGATATGCACACCGCATACAAAGAGATTCTACAAACGATATATTATGGCTCACAAACAGCACCGTTCGGCCTTGTTTGGCGACTTCGCCCATTTTGCCTAGGCATTTTTTTTGGAAGGCGGCGTCGCCGACGGCGAGGACTTCATCCACGATCAGGATTTCCGGGTCCAGGTGCGCCGCCACCGCGAAGGCTAGGCGAACCCGCATGCCGCTGGAATATTTCTTGATGGGCGTATCCAAAAATTTGTCGGTCTCGGCAAAGGCGACAATCTCGTCAAATTTCTTATCAATCTCCGCCTTGCGCATCCCCAGGATGGCGCCGTTCAGATAGATATTCTCCCGGCCGGACAGTTCGGGGTGAAAGCCAGTTCCCACCTCCAGCAGTGAACCCACCCGGCCAAACAGTTCGATCCGGCCGGTGGTCGGCGTGGTAATACGGGAAATGATCTTCAACAGGGTCGATTTCCCCGCGCCGTTGCGGCCGATAATCCCCAGCACCTCGCCGTGTTTGATCTCCAAGTTGATGTCGCGCAACGCCCAGAACGTCCCCGGCGGGGTATCGGGATCCCCATTCGCCTCGACGGCGGGGCCATCTCCCATCTTCATTTTTTGGCGGAGGGTCTGCCAGGCAAACCGAGGCAAATCGATCAAGGTCTCGCGGAACGTCCGCGACAGATCGATCACCTGGCCCAATTGGTAGCGTTTGCCCAGCCCCTCTATGCGAATCGCGAGTTCATTACCCATTAGTTTATGTATTACGATCCAAAGTCATTATTTTTTGGTTCTGCCCACGCTTCACACCCATCCAGGCCCGGTGGGCGCTTCAGACCACATCCGCGAACATCTTTTCCATCCGCTTGAAATAGAATAGCCCAAAGAGGAAAAGGAATACAGCGGACGGAATCCCCGTCACAAAAAGAATGAGCGGGGGCGTCTCGGTCATAATGTGGCTAAGCATGGCCCATCGCGAAGCCTCGATCACCACCGCCATGGGATTGAGACCATAGAGATAGCGCCACGCGCCCCACGACTCGGGCAGTTGGCTATACGAGAGCAAGATCGAGACATACATCCAAATCTGGACCAAGAACGGGATCACAAACTTGATATCCCTGTACTTAACGTTCAACGCCGCGAAAAATAACCCCACCCCCAGCGCGGTGAGAATCGCCACCAGCATGATGGGGATCACCAGCAGGGTGGTGGCCGCGGGGACCACCTGCATACAGAGCATCAGCACAATCATCACCACGAACGCCAAGCCATAATCGAGCAGATTGGCGATACACGCCGCCGCCGGTAAAAAAAGGCGGGGCAGATAAATCTTGGTAAGCAGATCCTGCTGTGACACCATCGCCTGGCTGGCCATATTCACCGCCGTGGCGAAATACTGCCAGGGGACTAGCCCCACCAGATAAAAGATGTAGGGATCCACCCCCCCCGTGGGCAGTTCAGCCACTTGACCAAATATCGTCCCAAAAATCAGCATGTTGGTAATCGGCACGATCACCGCCCAGGCGAAACCCAGCAGGGCTTGCTTGTATTTCACCTTGACATCCCGCCAAGTGAGGAAATACAACAGTTCCCGGAACTGCCAAACCTCGTGCCAGTTGACCTGAAACCAACCCTTCGGGGGCTCGATCACCATAAAGGGCGTTTCGAACGGGGTGGCGTTGGATGGATGTGGCTGTGATGAATCCATGTATGCTTGATATACCTTATTATATATGTTTTAAGATGACGTTTCGGCATTGCTCCAGCGATGCCAGGGTTTTCAGTCGCTCCAGGGTTCCATCCACTTCGTGGATTTCCCCCTTCGCTATCCAGGGACGCGCTTTCAGCGCTTTTGGCGGATCGCGATGGGGTAGGGGAACCTGACATGGTGCGTTGGCCACGGCGGGCTCAACGCGATCCCGTAGGGTGGGCTCAAAGCGAGCGAAGCGAGTGTAGCCCACCAAGCCGCGCCGCAAACCTTGCCCTATGCAATCCTACCTCACATTTGCTTGCCGATACCGCGCCTAAGTTCTGCATGGTTTTCAGCAGCGCCGCTCCAGGGTTCCATCCACTTCGTGGATTTCCCCCTTCGCTATCCAGGGACGCGCTTTCAGCGCTTTTGGCGGATCGCGATGGGTGGGGAAGCGCCTGGTATTCATTTCGTTTCCGTGCCGCGCCTGGGGTTTCATCCACATGGTACGTTAGCCCGGGATTGTAACATAAGCCATGGTGGGCAACGCGCCTGCGACGCTTTGAGCCCACCCAACAGGTTGAGCAACCCTCAACTGCCCACTACCCACTGTCCACTGCTTTTCAACTCTATATCTCATCCCCTGTAATTCAAGATGATCGGCTAGGGTGTGCGGGATTTTTTGGTCTGGCCGGTGAGGGTGATTGCCATCCGCGCCAAAATTCTTTATGATGAAGCCCAAACCACATTATGAAACCAGGATATGGTCTTATTATGCGCGCACTCGTTTTGAAAGAATACAACCAGTTTCTGATAGAGGAAGTCCCCCTTCCCTCGATTGGGCCGGAGGATGTGTTAATTCAAGTGAAGGCCTGTGGGATCTGTGGCAGCGATGTCCATGGCATG
>JAVFAP010000474.1:0-3869 GCA_034002445.1 bacterium
CCACTGGCTCAGCTCCTGCCCCTCGCCATATCCCCTTTTTTTCCGGTAGTCCGCGAGAACCTGCCGCAAGCGCTCCTTCAGTGGCTGCCCCGGCACAATCTGATCCTTCATCAGATTCCAATACCACGTCGTCATGTCGTTCCACGTCTTGAAGGTCGAGACTTTGATATAGGGCAGAATCTCCGTCGCCTTGGGCATGAACGGCTCTTGCGGAATCGCGGGCATATGACGGAACACCCAGTGATACACCCGCTCCGGCCCCGATTCCTTCACCTCGGGCTCGGTCTGCAACACCACCCCCTCTTGCGATACCGAAGCTGGGTAGTGGGGCGGCAGCATTTTCCAGTAAAAATCGCGCGAGGTCGGCGTGATCAGCACATAATCCGCAACCACCGTCGGCTGCAAGGCGGTATCCCCGGCATAGAAGATATCGCCGAAATAATCAGCGTAAATATTCTCGCCCTTGCTCTTCTTCTCATATTCCAATTCCACCACCGCGCCTTTTTCCAACGCGGGGAACTCAATCACCGCCACGCTGTAATCGCCATACAGTTTCTGCGCCGCGTCCTGGGCCGAGGCGGCACTGCGCTTCTGCGGCCGGGGCGCGTCATAGAACGTCCCATCCTGCTTCCACACCCGGGCCCGGATCACCCGCACCTCTTCGGTATCCGCGTCATAATACACCCCATCCACCTGCTTCTGCCGCAGGCCGGTATCGGTCAGGATCAAACTCGCCGTGTGCACAGTTTCGCTCGAATTGCCATTCTGGAACACTTTGACAATCCGCTGATCCAGCAGCGTCACATAGTTGGCTTGCGACAAATCCAGCGTCTCGGGCACCTCGATCCCCTGCCATTCGCGGAGGTAAGGGGTCGCGTAATTTTCTTCTTCCGGCTGCAAAAACTTGGCATAGTCCCGGCACCAGGGATCGGATGGCTGCACCTTCATGCAAAACGCCAGCTCGTTCAATGCCCTCTCCCGGTCACCCAACGCTTCATGCGCGATCGCCGCCAGCCGGTGGCATTCAAAATCATCCGGCGCCACCGCCAACGCCCGCTCGATATACGGCAGCGACGCTTCATACGCTCCCCGCCCCTGCTCGTTCCGGGCGACATCCACCAGCCCGGATATCGATAACGGCGCGATCCGCTGTTCCCATTCCAGCAGCCGCTCCACTTCAGCCCGGTCACCAGCCCGCAGCGCCAGCCGCCGCAGATCATGCACCCGGTCCAGGTCCCCGGCGTCTTCCGCCAGGATGCCCTTGGCCCGCTGCGTCATCGCCTCCTCGGAAAAAGCCGACTTCCCAAACTCATACATCAGCCGCTGGATCGCCACCGGATCGCCCTCGAGGCCCCGCAGCAAATCGATCGCCGCGTCATTCAAGCCTCGCTTGGATAAAAACTGCGCCTGCATCAGCCGCGCCCCAAACGGCACTTCGCTTCCTCGCTCCCAGCCCCGCACCAAGTCTAAAAACACCGTGGCGTACGGCGCGTCACGGTAATAGCGCAGCAGCCGCAAAAAGCACGCTTGATCCTTGGCATCCACTTCCAGCGCCTGGGTATAGGCCAGCCGCTTGCGGTTCGCCTCTTTCTCCGTATCCCCCAAAAAGCGCAGGATCAAGGGATGATTCGGGATCAAGGTATTCAGTTCGGATAAAATTTTATTCGCAGTCGGGTCGGTCTCATCCGCCAGATCCAGCACGTCAAGTAACAAGGAGTAGAAAAGAAAATGATACGGCTTGGCCCCCTCTCCCTCCGCCAGCGCCTTCATCTGCAAAAAGCCAGACGGCTCGGTCGCTCTCTTGTCATCGAACACCACATCCGGCTTGGGCACGAGGCCGCTCACCTCATCCGTCTTGGGGTCCAGCATCGCCGCCGCCAGCGGTTGCTGGCTCTCATCCACCACCCGCACAAACACCCCGTACCGCCCCTCTTGGTTGGATGAGACCTTCAGCAGCAAGTAGTTTTTCCCCGCCCCGAGCGTCAGCGGCACATTCACTTGATCCAGCCCCAGCGCATGGTAGCGGTCCACATCCGCCACCAGATCCCCGTTCAGCCACGCCTTCACCGCGCCGCTGTGCCCAATCTTCAATACCGCGGCCCGCGCCGTCTCGCTGTCCAGGCGGGTCGCCAGATAGGTCGAGACCTCCTTGGAGGGGGTAATCAGGGGATGCAGGTCAATGTACCCATTGGAAGGCAACAGGGGCATGGGGCGCCATTGCACGGCTCCCCGCTTCCCCGGGTAAGACTCGTCCAACGCGATCGATTCTTCTGGCCCAAATACCCGTCCATGCCCGCTTTTTTCCGCATTGTCAAAGGGACCGCACAGCCAGAACTCGCGCACGAAGCCCAATTGTTCATACATCGCGGCCGCCTCGTCCCAGCGCCCCAGTCTCTTCAGCAGCCCCCCCTTGGCGAACCAGAGCGCGTCCCGCAGCTCCAAGGGCACATTCTCTTGACCCAGCACCGCGTCCAGCCGCTCCACCGCGTGCGCCGCCGAATCCTTCCCTGTCACCCCCTGCAACGCCCATTCCAAAAACACCCGCGCCTGGGGCTGATCCGCCCCATGCTGCAACGCGTCAAAATAGGTGCCGCTCACCTCTTCAATCGCCGCCCGGCTCTCCCCCAGCAGAGACAGCCCCGCCCACGCCAGCGCGTCGGTCGGGGATTCAATCACCGCCTCCTGAAACGCCGCCAGAGCGGCCTCCGCATCACGGCTCTGAAAATACGTCATCCAAACCGCATCCCCATCCGCCTGCGCCCAAGGCGCCACCAGGGTTAACAGAAACAGGCACAATCCATATACGCGGAAACTAGTTCGCCGGTCCATAATTTGTTCACTTTCATCACGAGGTTCGCTCGATTGATTGTCACCCAGGCAGGACGAAACCACCACACCGCCTTCCCCGCCAAAGCCAGAGAGACGCTGCAAGGCCCAATCGATCCCATTGAGGTCCTTTATTTAACGGGTTTAGCATACAATAGTTACGATCAGAATGCGAGGGCGTTTCCCCGCCAATCCCCCCTCCTCTCTTTCTCCCCGGTAACCCTCCCCACCCAAGCAAGGTTTCCTTCACTCCTGGCCCGACCACCATCCCCCTGCCGCCATCCCTCACCCATGGCCTATTCACTACAAGCCTGGGGAGCGATACGGGCACGGCCCCAGGCATCGCCATCGATCATCCGGCACGGGGTGCCTGCGCCTTTACCGGCAACGACACAACCCAACCATGTCCCACACCCCCAAAAAAAATTCCAGATATTTCCCCCAAAATTTTGGACAGGTTTTTGGTTTGTTGTGATATATAAGAGGGAAAGCAAATTTCGGATCCAGTTGATTCGGATATCGTTGCCATCATACCAGGACTGCGCCTGGGCTTTGGGGCAAAATTGATAAGGGTAAGAATATCAAGGAGTTAAACGATGCATAAAAAGTTTTTTGGAAAAATTTCATTTTTTTTGACCGAAAATAGTTTTTCATACGTCTTGGTATATAGAAGCCAGGATGATTTGAATCCAAAGGCGGCATCAAAATGCCGGAGCGCGGTGGGGAAACCCGCCGCCGCGGGATACGGGATCCGATAGGGCCAGAAGAAGACGCGGGGGCAGCGGCCTCCCCCCCAAATCAACTACAAAGGATTCGCGAATACAGGGTTTTCGTAAAGATGAAAACGGAGAGCGCCACGATGGCGCTGTTGGGAATTTGAGGCGCAACGCGCCCTATTATCCAGGATACAAGCCCTCCCGAAGTGGATGAGCTTTATCATGCTTCATTTGCAGAGGAGATATGAATAATGATTATAAAAAAACCACGTAGTAATGCCGTTGGTTCGGTCCCATACCGGACAATCCAAAATTTTGGCATCGATC
>JAVFAP010000475.1:0-3848 GCA_034002445.1 bacterium
GGATTGTTTTTATCATTCGAACAATCATTGTTCTTCTCCTTCATTTAAAAAAGCGAGAGATGAAACGGGAGACAAAATCGTGTGGACCAGTTATTGACAACAACTGGTTGTGGTATGCCATTTGTGGGTTACGATAAAGAATGGGGGATAGTGAACCATCGTGCGATTGATCTTCTTTAAGCACTTCGTCTTTTTAGGTGGAATGGTAGCATGAAAAACGAAATACGCCTATACATCAAGCAGAAAGGAACTAAGATTCCCTTGAATCCACACGCCATGGATTTCACCAATCCAAGCAAACCCATTCCCCTGCGTTTTGGAAAACAAGCGGATACTTTACAATGACCTCCATTTTCAATTTGACTCCCGAAGAACTCAATGAATGGCTGATTCAGCGTGGGCACCCGGCCTTTGCCGCGAATCAGATCATTCAATGGCTCTATAAGCACCAGGTGGCTTCAGCGGAGGAGATGACCAACATCTCCAAGCCCCTGCGCGCCGACCTCCTGGACCATTTCGATATCGATACACCGCCCATCGTCGATACCCACTCCGATCCCTCGGATGGCACCCAAAAGGTCCTCTTTCAATTGGCGGACGGCGAAGGCGTCGAAACCGTGTTGATGCCACAATTTACCAATGTCAAAACCGATCCCGAAACCGGCGAGGTTAAAAACTGGCATCCTGGCGACATCAAGGAATACACCATCTGCGTCTCCACCCAGGTAGGCTGCATGTATGCCTGCCGCTTCTGCGCCTCGGGGCAAACCGGGCTGAAACGGCATCTGACTACGGGCGAAATCATTGCCCAACTGATGGCCTTTCTGCGCGAAAAGAAAAATGTGACCCGCATTGTCTTCATGGGCATGGGGGAACCACTGCATAACCTAGATCAGGTCAAAAAAGCCATCGAAATTCTCTCCCATCCCAAGGGGCTGGGGTTGTCCCGCCGCCGCTTCACGGTATCCACGGTAGGCTTGGTCCCCGAAATCTACCGCATGGCGCAGGAAGATTGGAATGTCAAACTGGCGGTTTCGCTCCATTCCACCACAGATGAAAATCGCGCCAAACTCATCCCTCTCGCCCAAGGCTACCAACTGGATCAATTGATGGATGCCCTGCGTTTCTATCAGCGCCGGGAAGGGCGGCGCATCTCTTTTGAATACTTGATGATCCAAGGCCTCAATGACACCAACAAGGACGCGCAGCGCTTGAAATCCCTCTGTGAAGGGATCAAGGCCCATTTCAATCTCATCCCGTTCAACCCCACCCCGAACACGTCATTTCAGCCCAGTTCCCCCGCCGCGATCCAGCAATTCCGGCTTCACCTGCGCAAGGCCGGTCTGGACGCGACTGTGCGCTACAGCCGCGGCCGTCAGATCGAGGGGGCCTGCGGGCAACTGCGCTTGCGCAATCTCTGAATTCCCCACTCCGCCCCCTTGGCGTCGTGAAAACGGGGGGAAACAAATCCTCCAAAAAAGAGAGGCAGGGAAATCCCCTGCCTCTTACTTATGGTTTCAAAACGGAATTATAAAATGTGGTGGGTTCCGTCACAGAACGGCATTTCCTTGGACTGCCGACAGCCGCAGTAGGCGCAGCGCCGTGCTTCAGTGATCTCCACCTTGATCGGCCGGTCTTCGCTGCCTTTATGCGAACCGTCGCAATGGGGCTGGGTGCTGGATTTCCCGCAGGTGCAATACCACTTTGTCCCGCAGGTTTCTTCCACGATAATGGGGTGCTTGGGAAAGTCCATGACAGAATCCTTTCTTTCCTGACAGATTCGAAAATAAATGGGAGTCAAATGGAAACGCCCGTTTGGGTCGCTTCTCAGGGATGTGGGGTACAACCGAAATTTTACCACATATCCTTGGGTAAGATCATCATATTTCCGCTGGTTTCAAAGAGCAAGAGGGTTTTGTCTTCCAGGGCTTTCAGACACAGCCCCCGATGAGAGAGAGGCTCGGGGGGGCGGTAGGTTTCACGGTAGGGCTGAGGCGTGACGCAGAACACTTCCCCCAACCGGTTGCAGATCAATAGCGCCCGGCCCGCTGGATCCAGTTCAAGATCGATCGCCATCCGCTGATTCGCCCAGTAGGGCAGCAATTCGGTTGGCACGGCGGGACTGGAATGAGGCATGGATGGCTTGCCCCCTTCGTGATCGGAATGGATCGCGCCAAAAATATCCAATAAATAATACCCCAACTGGTCCCGGTCGATCTCCATATCTACAATCACATCGCTGCGAAACAGGAATTTCCCCAACAGCGGGAAACCGTAGGGAAGGGGGGCGCCGATGCGGCACATCTCACCCCGGGATGTCACCACCAGCGCGGTCTGCCCGTCGGGAAAAATCTCTAAATCGATAGTTTTCCCCAAGATGGGTTCTATGCGAGGGTACCGTTCAAAGAGGGTCATGGGTTGGCTGGTCAGGATACCGCCATTCTTTCGTAACAGGATGAATGTATCCCCCAGGCATTCCAGATCGGCCGCGTCATAGATCGGTTCTGACGGCTCCCAACGCAGTTTCAACTCCCCGTTTTCGATGAAAAAGATGCGGCCCCAACGGTCCAGCCAAAGAGGGATCTTGGATTGCGGGTGCAGTTCCACATCCACCCACAGGCGCTCGTTGGGCGAAAGATCGGGCGTTTGGTAGCGCAGGCCGTTCATGTACGCAGGATTCCAAATCGAGCGCAGCATTGCCTCTTGCGCTGGTGTCTCCACCCTCGCATAAGGCAGGGCGCGCAGTGTCAACGCGCTATCCCAGGCGTGAATCCCTTGGATGGCCATGCGGTAACGAAGAAAGAAGGACCAATTGTGGTAAAGAGGGAGAAAGCCTTTTTCATGAATTAACTGATCCACCCGGTAATACCGGATGGCGGCGCGGTAGGGCATCCTCTCGTTCTGTGCCCGTTCCGCGAGATCCTCATACTGGTAGGGTGCCCAGGCGCGTTCTGCTTCCCCCGCCATCATCCATGTCCACCAGGCCTGAAAGTTCTTGGTCCAGGATGGGGCGGCGACCGCCAAACTGATACCAAACAAAAGCCAGATCATCAGCGGTCGGTTGAGCGGAGCGGGGTGGCTGGTATGAAATGTGCTCAGCAAGACAATCACCAGCAGAACGCTGAACGGCCCAATCCCTTCAAAATCGAGGAGGGCTGTCGATGGGCTCAGCAAGATGTTCACACCCAGAAGCAAGGCCGCTGCCCAGATTAAACTCAGCGCGGTGGTGCGGATCATGCCATGCCAGGCACTGTCTTGGATCGCGGGGGGCCGAAACAGAAGGGCAGGGAGTAACAGCAGGGGGAACAGCGCCACCCAGCGGCCCGCTGTATCCACGTAACCGCGTACCAGCCCCATCCAGCCGATGCCATACGCGAGGGCGAGCAGAATAAAGGTCAGGATGGCCATCCCTTCCCGAGGGAAAACCATCCGCCGCGAATTGACGCCCCGCAAAAAAAGATAAAAGCATACACCTAACAGCAGGACGTCGTGTTCAAACCCGGTCTTGAAATGGGGCAGAAAATACACCCCCAATGGGAATAGCAGCAAAAGGCGATATAAAATGTGGTTCATCGACGCTGGTTATTTCACTCATTTCATGTGGTCCAAGGTATTATGGCGGATTGCCAGGATGGATTGAAGGTGAAAAGCCGCTCCCCTTCCTTTTCTCTCCCTGCTTTTTCCTGCCTTGCGTTGCGCCCGGTTTTCTGGTAGATTCGCTTCACCTACGTCCCGCGGGCTCTCGGGATGCAAAACATATTGGAGGCTGTATGATGAAGCAAATGAAACTCTGGGTTCCTGTCTTGATTCTCTTCGGTCTGTTCGCCATGGCCTATGCCGCGGATAGT
>JAVFAP010000476.1:0-3844 GCA_034002445.1 bacterium
ATTGGTTGAAACCGTTCAAAAGCGAGAGAGCCGTCCCCCCCGTTCTCTGCTTCTTGTCCCATGCTTTCCAGACCCAGTACAACCAGCAAGCAAAGAACGCAGAACGAAGTGCGAATAATCGAAAGGATTGGTTTATTCTGTTTGTTGGTCATTTTGCTCTTCCATAAAACGAATTGCGCTGATCTCAATCCCAAATGTCATGATTTGGCCTGTTTCATCCTTGGAACTCAGTTCCAGGCCGGTGATCCGCAGTGGTAATGTTTCGGTCTCGATCTCGTACAAGAAGCGGACGACGGATTCCATGTTGCCCTGCGCGATCGCCCGGCACTCCAAACTCATCCAATCCTCTTCGGTCTGCTTCCATTGCGGTTTGAAAGAAACCAGGTTGATGCGGCTCTGATTGACCCAGCGGTCCACCGATTTCAGCACCAGATTTTCCGCGGAGGAGATATCCTTGGGCAACGCCCCCTCGCGAATGGCTTGCCAGCGGGCCCGGTAATCCTCTTCCCGCTCCAGCAAGAGGCGGCCTTTGAACAGATCATTCTCTAATTGTTCAATCGCATCCGCCCGGGTGGTCCAGGCATTCAACATAGGAGACAGAATCAGTTTGTCCCCCACCAGCAGCACCAGGCACGCCAGCGACGCGATAATTAAAATTCGTTCCCGGTTGGCTGTATTCATGTCATCCCTCCATCCAATCGAAACGAAAAACAAACTGCATCGGGTCCTTGCCTTGGATCTGTTGGACTTGGAGATCGGTGACCTGCTCCACGCTGCGCAGCCGGTCGATCATATCCAGCCATTCCCGATTGTCTTTCGAGAAGACAGTACAGGAGACCACGGAGTTTTCATCGAACTCGATCATTTTCGCCCACACAGTCCCCTCCTCGGGAAATGCCAGCGTGAGCGCATGCAAGGCCTCCAAGGTCGAGCCATCGTGGGTATACCAGGGCCGGAAGAATTTCACTTGTTGCTGCAAGGATTCCACTTCGGCCACCCGGTCGGCGATGGCATTCCATTGGCTCTCCAGACGGGAGAGTTTGAAATGCTGAAACACAACAGCCGCCAGAAACAGAAGAAGTACCGCCCCCGCCACCCCACCAAAGACAAAATACCCTCGCGTCGAAACCCGTTCAATCCATTGCTGCAAGGGTGTGATTCGTGGCGGTAAAAATTGAAAAACCGGGGGCCGGTCGAGCAAAATGGGGTACAGGGTTTCCGCCAGCGGCACACAGGCGGGTCGCAACGGTTCCGTCGTTTGCACGACAATCCCCGAATCGATTGCTCCTGCGACCACCTGGACCTGCAAGGCAAAGACGATTTCTTGGATAACCGCCTGTATCTGCTGAATCCAGGCTGGGGAACCCCACAGTTCGATCGTTTCGATTTCTGCTCGAACCTGGTCATGCAGCTGGCCCAAGGTGATCCGCAGTTCGCGAACCAAACTGACTTTTTCCATATCGGGTTCATTCCCGAATTCGGTTTCCAGCCAACGGATCGCGGCCAGTCCCTCTTTCTGCCAAACTAACAAATCGAGGCCATTTTCTCGCTGTTGCAGAACAATCCGGCTGGTGGTTCGAATTGTACTCCGCGGATTCGCGGGGGTCGCGATGGTGATCCCAACCAGGCGCAGTCGTGCGGCTTTGGCAATTTGTTCTAGGTTGCGCAAGTAATGCGTGGGGATCGCCGCCTGCGTAGCACACGTGGTATTCGCATCGGGTTGAAACCGTGACAGACTGAGGGACAGATCATCCACGGGGAACGGAAACTCCCGTTCCGCCATCAGCCGAACATACTCGGCCTCATCCTCTTCCGGCATGGGGGGGAGATCAATCTGGGCTGTTAGAATCCATTTGGTCGGAATGCAAAAAATGCACGCGGATTCGCGCACGCCCAATTCGGTCAGCATATTCCAGATCTGTTGTCCAACCAGTTCGGGATCGTTCCGCAATGGATCCAGATTGAGGACCGTGCTGCTTTGTTTTTTAAGTTTTACCCCCACTCCGTTTCGAACCATGTGGACCACGTTGATGCGTCCCAGATCGAACTCGATCCCTACCAGGGATTTTGGAATGGTCTTTTTGGCCGCTTTCATCGTTTATTCTCCTGAGCCTGCGCCATGGTGAGACTGGTCCGGACCTCTTCGGGCAACGCCCAGCCGAAACCAGTAAAATCCATACGGTACCGGATGACGGGTTCTTCCCCGCTGGTATCGATGACAAACCAGGACCGGCGATACCCTTTGCTATCCTGGCGCACACTGACAATATCCGCCAAACACTGATACGACCGCGACGTGATGTAGGGCCCTACCTCGGCAGCGACGGTTTCGTCTAAAACCGTCGTCACCCAAGCCAGCGAGTTGAGCAGGGTGGGGTCGGCTTGGCGGGCAGCGAGGATTTGTTGTGCCAGACTTTCATCCATCCCAGGCAAACACGCCAAGACTTCCGCACTGGCGGTGTTGATGTTGACTAATCCCTCCGCCGCTTCATCTGAAACAGTGAGATGGTCTTCCACCTGGTCCCATTCTTCCGCCGTCATCCCCGATCCCATATAAAATTCCAACAGAGACCCCACGTCTTCCCCGGCGTTCTGCCCGACTTGATTTCCCCGTTCTTCTCCCAGAATTTCTTGCAACAGCTCGCTCAGGGAATCATCTTCTGTACTGGTGATGTTGATCCGGGCTTCTCCATCGGCATCGGTGGTTGGCTCTTTACTGAAGACGGTCACATAATTCAAAATGCCCGGCTCCAAGACACCATTCTGGTTATCATTGGGATGGGAAGCCACGCCATCGTTTTCGTTGGGATCGAGAAGACCATTCAAATTACTATCCTCGCCAAACAGCAATTCATCCGTGAATCCATAAACCAGGCGAAGTTCAAAGATGGAGCCGAACGGGGCATTCTTACAATTGTAGGGGGGATCGTTCATCAAGTAGACTTGGGATTCCGCTCCCCCGTCCGTCACGTCTTCATCTTCATCGCGCCAATCAATAATCGCTGCCGCCAGTTCGGGTGTCATGTTGGGAAGACCTTCCAGCATTTCTTGGGTCGCGGTGTTGAGATTCAACTTGGAGGCTTCATCGATCAGGCCATACACAACCGTCTGTGTTTGCGTTTGTTCGGGGGGGCGGTTCAGAAACCAAAAGTAGAAATCCCCCAGCGGAACTTCTTCATACGCATAGGCTCCTTCTTCCGGGAGCATCCCTGGTTTTTCCAAAGAGGATAAAACATAAGTTGCATACTGAAGCGCACCCTGCACGGTTTGGTCTGACTGATACCCCATGGTAGTGTTATCCGCAATCCGGTATTGAAACAGCATCGAACTGCCAAACAGCAAGGCCACACTGACCAAGCCCGTCGCTATCCACAGGACCAGAATGAAGGCGGAAGCCTGTTCTCTGCCCCGAGACGATGAGAGGATGGGTCTGTTCATGCGCGCCCTCCTCCTCCGGGATTTTGCGTCCCGCCACCACCCGGTCCTTGTCCTTCTTGTGGTGACGTATCTCCCCCTTGCTCTTGCGAACCGCTATCGTCTTCGGTGGACGATTCGCTTTCCTCGGTCTCGGTTTCTTCCTCCTCGGAAGCGACCGTCAACACAAACACCAGCAGTTCCATCGGTTCCATAAATTGCTTTTCGTCTTCTGTTTTAACCTGCACCACCCGCACCCGCACCGCGGTTGGCATCGGCGGATCTTGGCTGGTAGAATCCCAACTGTCCATCCAACTCGATCCATCGTAATACGCAAATTCCAGCGAAAGGACGTGGCGCAACAATGGCTGTGTCGTCGTTTCTGGTTGCGTGGCCGCCAGCAAATTACGCGTCACTGTTCGCACCAAGG
>JAVFAP010000477.1:0-3841 GCA_034002445.1 bacterium
GGCTTCGTAGCACAGCTGTACCACGGCGGCGATCAGATCCGGGTTGGTGTTGGCGGCTTGTTCGGGGGTGCGGTTCCAGCCAATATTGGGTTTCACCCAAACCACGTCACCCTTGGAGACAAAGCGAGACATCCCACCCAAGGCTTCGATGGCCGCTTTGACCAGCTGTTCGGCCTCTTCCTTGATCTTGGCGGGGTCATCCGATGGGTTGCCATAGCGGGCAATGCTCATCTTCGGGCCATCCGCCGCATACAGCGAACGGGAAAACAGCGTCCCCGTTTGCAACACGGCTCCTGTATAGGCACAAGTCTTCAAAAAATCTCGGCGGGTATTCTGCATAACAAATTCCCTTTCTTTCACGTTTCATTACCACGATTGGAGTCTGCACATCCGATGAAGCTTCTCTTCCCGCTTCCTGCGGAAATCAGGCTTCTGATTATTCTATTTGGAAAAGTGGCGGTGTAAATCCAAACATCTATTCCCCATCAGACCTATTTTAGAAATTTATTTTATACATAAAATAGTTTAAATATTAATATAGTCATACCAGTCCGAGCCCTTTCGCGAATCATCTCGTCTCGCCATTCCTCTATTTATGTAGTTTTATCCTTCACCCGGCTGCCCCGTGCCTGGCCCATCTTCTTAGGTTTCTGGGCCAACGCTGCCAAGGTATCTCCCACATGCAGCCGCCCTATCCAGGTATACAGGGCCTGGGGGTAGAACCGGCTCTGCCATACGGCCTCGTGCAAAAAAGGCGTGGGGGCTTCCATCGTTTGTCGGCAGGCGATCCACTCCAATCCGGACCGCTCCACCAGGTGACGCAGGGTTTTGCGGCTAAAGAAGTGCAGATGTTCGCTTGCTTCCAGCCAGCGGCTACCTACAAAGGCATGGGGCAGGCTGTCCGCGCACGGCGTCTTGAGAAAAAGCACTCCGCCCGGCGCCAGCAAGGCCTGGCAGCGCCGCAGAAAACCGGCTGGGTCGGCAATGTGCTCGATGACGTCCAGCAGCACGATCAGGTGAAACTCGCCTGCCCGGCTCTCCAGATCCTCCACCGTGCCCACCCGTAACGGGATGCCCCGGGACTGGCCATAGGCCACCGCGTCATCATCCAGGTCGATTCCTTCCGCCTGCCAGCCGCAGTTCAAAAACACCTGGACTTCTTTCCCGGCCGAGCAGCCGATATCCAGCATCCGTTTGGGATGGCCCAAGCTCTGTTCGAAGGCGGCCCAGTCAAAATCAGCCCCCCAATCGGTCATTTCCTGAAAGCAGGGCAAGCGGCGGCATTCGGCCTCTGGGGCATGCAGAACTGGCTCGACACCGGCTTTATAGAGGTGCTGGAGGGTATGGTCTTTGCGTGCCGCGCCGGTGTAGAGGGCCTGAATGGCTTCGGGCGCGGGCGGGGGAAAGACGGAAATCATGGAGCAGGCAGGACAGCGCGACCGCAACCAGCCGGTCTGGGTATCCCGCCACAGGGGGATGCGCGGCGCATCATTACCGCAAAGCCAGCAAGGACCGGCATGGATCGCTCCTTCCCCAGCGAGGACTTCCTCTGCGATCGCCAATCGGTCCAAAATCCACTGCCCGTCCGCAGCGGCAGTTCCCTTCTCTTGCAACACCTCCGAGATAGCGGAAAAGAACCGGCCCAGCAACTCGGGCCCGCGTTCGGTTTGGATTTGAGCAAAATGCGCTTGTGCTGTTTTGCCATCGCCTTCTTCCAAAGCGATCAGCCCCAATGCCAATGCGGCAACCGGCGAAGCGGACTGGGCAACAATGGCTTGATAGAGCGGTACAGCGCGCGCGGTTTGCCCCAGGTTCATCAGGCAAACAGCCTCCAGTTCAGGCCAGGTTACAACGGGATGGGCTTGGAACAGATCCAGCACGGCTTGCCATTGACCCATATCGTAGAGGATTCGTAGTAATAAGAGAACGGTGTCGGGATCGCCGGGCTTTCTCCAAAGCGCTTCCTGGTACATGCGCGCTTCTTGCTGAAATTGGGGATTGTAGGGATCGCGAATCTGGCGATAATTGGCCCCCAGTTTTTTGGGCCATTCAATAGAACGTGGCAGCGTGGCACAGGCACATTCCAGCCAGAGTTGCATCCAAGTCCACTGCTGGAAGCGGCGTAAAAGGCCTTCGATCCGGCGGAGCAGCAAGGGACGGATGGGGGGAGGAACCAGCCTTAGCCCGCGCAAAAGCCACATCTGCCAGCGGATTTCCGTGGTATACGAATCGGGCCCCAGCCCGCTTGCCAGTTGCAGGGCGGTTTGAAAATCGCCATTTTGTTTGGCGCACTGCTTCAGCAACCGCCGCTGCTCGGTAGTCAGATCAGACCGATGCAGCAATTTCTGGATAACCGGGCCCGCGGTCTCGCGATCCCCAGCGGACCAGGTAGCCATGAAGGTGTTCCAGTCAAGCATGGCATCCACCCCAGGGTGCGCTTGCACCGGGCGCAGAATATCCGCCGCCTCTTGGTAGCGCAGTTGTTCGGCATAGAGATTGGCCAGATGGACGCGCCCCTCGGCCACGTCCGGCGCAAGGCCAATCGCCTCCCGCAGCGCGGTTTCCGCCGCGTCCCGCTGCTTGGCATGGTAAGCGTGGAAGGCCCTCTCCAACGCTTCCGCATAGACTTGCTTCTTCCGATTGTCGCTCATGCAATCACTCCAAAATGCTTTGATGCAGCATACTCCCGACCCGCATTCGATCAACCAGTCTCACTTCCCTCCGCCAAGGATTGGCGTTTTGGGGTAGCCCATTATACTAGCAAACAACAATCAATCCCTCTATACAGGAAGGACACGAGGCATGGCGATCCAAGCAGTGATTTTCGATATGGATGGGGTGCTGGTGGATTCGGAAGAGTTCATCTGCGAAGCCGCCATCCGTTATTTCGCCGAGTTGGGCGTGCAGGTCAAGGCAGAGGACTTTCTGGATTTTGTCGGCATGGGTGAGAACCGTTACATCGGCGGAGTGGCCGAAAAGTACCATGTCCCCATCGATATCGAGCAGGCCAAGATCCGGACATACCAGATTTATGACAACATCGTACGTGGCCGGTTGGAACCCTTGGATGGAGTGTTGGACTTTCTCCGCCGCTGCCGCACCCTCGGCCTCAAGACCGCTGTCGCCACCAGCGCCGACCGAACCAAGATGGATATCAACCTGCGGGAGATGGGGCTAACCGAAACCGACTTCACCGTGTGTATCCATGGGCAGCAAGTAGAGCGGAAAAAACCGCATCCCGATATCTTTTTGCTCGCGGCAGAAAAGATGGGTATCGCCCCGGCATGTTGCCTGGTGGTGGAAGACGCTATCAGCGGCATCCAAGCCGCCAAGGCCGCCGGCTGCAAGGCCCTGGGTCTGATGACCAGTTTCAGTGCGGAGCAACTCGCCCAGGCTGATTGGATTGCCCATACCCTTGCCGATGCCCCCAATGCCGCGACGGAGTGGTAATGCGATACCAATTACAACCAGCGTACTTTTAGATAGAAGAAGGGCGGACCCTGCGGCCCGCCCTATCTTTAAATACAGAGAAGTCATGTCTTCTTATGGATCGCGCCGGATCACATCCTTCAGTTGCCGATCGGTATCATAGATATTGATAATCAGCGGCATCTGGCCTGGCAGGGCGTGGGTCGCGCAGCCATGGCAGGGATCGTAGGCGCGGAACGCCATCTCCACCATGTTCAGCACCGTGTCATCCACCTTGCCCTCGCGAATCAGACCACGGGCGGCCTTATCCACAGACATGGCGATGCGGGCAGCGTTATTTTGGGTAGCGACGATGAGGTTGGCTTCGGTGATCACACCCCGGTCATCGGTGTTGTAGTGGTGGAACAGCGTT
>JAVFAP010000478.1:0-3835 GCA_034002445.1 bacterium
TTCAGTCGTTTCAACCTCTCCTCCACAGTCTGTAAGGGGAGGAAATAGGGCTGGTACACCGACCGTGCCGACTGCAAGGCCGCCCGCACTTCGTACAAGCCCAGGAGGGCTTGTTCTCTCTCCCCGTTGGTCAGCAATTGGTCAATGGCCTCGATCGCGCTCTCCACCGCGGCGCCCGAATAACGGTTGCCAGGGTAATAGTGCCGGATGGACAGGGTGAAGGCTTCCACTGCCTGGGGATATTCCCCGGCGGCATAAGCGGCTTTTCCCTGGTGATAGGCTTGGGCGGAAAAGAAGGTCAAGCGGGCCAACAAAATAAATAAAACCAAGAGGCTGATGGCGATACCCGCCACGCATCCTCGTCTTATTTTCCCTGTTGGAATCAAGCCTGGCTTTATCATCGGTTATTGATTGCGGTGGAATGTGGCGGGGATACGATCCAGGTTCCTTCGAAACTGGATCGTATCCCCATCCCAATTACGCAGATTCCTTGCTTTTTTTTGTTTTTTTCTTCTTGGGTTTGGGCGAATCCGAAGAGGGGGCCGTTGAAGAAGACGATTTGGAGGATGTGGCTCCATTTCCATTCGTCCCCGATTTGCGTTTGTAATCGGTTTCGTAAAATCCAGACCCTTTGAAGATGATTCCCGCACCGGATCCAATCAAACGGCGAACTGCTTTTTCATGGCATTCGGGGCACTCTTGAATCGGGTCATCTTTCATGGACTGAAACAATTCAAATTCATGCCCGCAATTGTCACATACATAATCATACGTCGGCATTCTATTTATCCTTCACTATGGAATCGGCGGGGATTGTCAAAATGGAGGGTACGGTTCGTGCCGGGCGTTCTGCCCACCGCAGGGTGGGCTTCATGAAACAATTCTTCGCAGAGTCGGGCTTGCCGGTCTGCCCCAAAAGGAACCTGAGACAGAGAAGGCAAGTATCGTGCTATCTTGTGAAGAATTTCGTCCTGGTATCCCCCCCATCGTAGGGGATGGGGCTGGAGAAGGAATCGAACGATCGGTCTTTGACAATCCACTATGCCGTACCGGCCAACCCCGAAAGGGGGCTGGCCGGATTCGTTTTGATTATAGCAGGTTCCTTAAGAATCCTTATCCACGGTGAACTCCGCATCCACCACATCTTCGTTTTTAGGTGAGCCTTTGCTGTCCCCTTCGGGCTTGGACGGATCTGGTCCGCCTGCTTGGGCTCCCGCTTGCTGTTGGGCCTGCTGCTGCTTGGCGACTTCTTCGTAGATCGCTTTACCAAGGCTTTGGCTGACTTGTTCTAGGTCTTCTTTTTTCTTGCGGATTTCGTCGATATTCCCGCCATCCATGGCTTTTTTCAACGCTGCCAGGCTATCTTCCACTTTGGCTTTTTCTTCAGGGGATACCTTATCGCCATACTCTTTGAGCGATTTTTCGGTCGCGTAGGCCAGGGAATCGGCATCGTTCTTGATGCTGGCTTCTTCCTTTTTCTTTTTATCTTCTTCGGCGTGCAATTCCGCGTCCTTGACCATCTTGTCGATTTCTTGTTCTGAGAGACCGCTGGAGGATTCGATGCGAATCTTCTGCTCTTTCCCGGTACCCAGGTCCTTGGCGGAGACGTGCAGAATGCCGTTGGCGTCGATATCGAAGGTGACTTCGATTTGCGGCATGCCGCGTGGGGCGGGGGGGATGTTGGTCAGGTCGAAGCGGCCAATGAGACGGTTGTGTGACGCGATCTCCCGTTCCCCTTGGAAAACCTGGATCGAAACTGCTGGCTGGTTGTCCGAAGCGGTGGAGAAGATTTGGCTTTTCTTGGTGGGGATGGTGGTGTTGCGGTCGATGATGCGGGTGAACACATCCCCCAAGGTTTCGATTCCCAGCGAGAGCGGGGTGACATCCAGGAGGAGGACCCCTTTTACTTCTTTGCTGAGTACCCCCGCTTGAATGGCGGCGCCGATGGCGACGACTTCATCCGGGTTCACGCCCCGGTGGGGTTCGCGGCCAAACAGTTCCTTCACCGCTTTTTGTACCAACGGGATACGGGTGGAGCCCCCGACGAGGATGACTTCATCGATCTCCGAAGGATTCATGCCGGCATCCCGCAAGGCTTTGCGGCAGGGTTCCAGAGTCCGGTCCACCAAGGGCTGAATCAGCTGCTCGAAGCGGGCGCGGGTGAGTTTTGACTGCAAGTGTTTGGGCCCGCTGGCATCCGCCGTGATGAAGGGGATATCGATCGAAGTCTCCATGGTGGTCGAAAGTTCGCACTTGGCTTTTTCGCACGCGTCCTTGAGCCGTTGCAAGGCCATGGGATCTTTGCGGATATCGATGCCGTTGTTTTGCTGAAATTCATTGGCGACGTAATCGATCAGGACCTGGTCAATGTCATCCCCACCCAAGTGGGTATCGCCATTGGTCGATTTGACTTCAAAGACGCCTTCGCCCAGTTCCAGGATGGAGATATCAAAGGTTCCGCCTCCAAAGTCGTAAACCGCGATCTTCTCATCATTCTTCTTTTCTAGCCCGTAGGCGAGCGCTGCGGCGGTGGGTTCGTTGATAATGCGCAGCACTTCCAGACCCGCAATCCGGCCTGCGTCCTTGGTTGATTGGCGCTGGCTGTCGTTGAAATAGGCGGGGACGGTAATGACGGCCTGGGTGACTTCTTGCCCCAGGTAATCCTCCGCGGTTTGTTTCATTTTTTGCAAGACACGGGCGGCGATTTCTTCGGGTTTGTAGATTTGATCGTCAATCCGAAACACGGCTGTTCCATTGGGGCCGTTTTCAACTTTGTAGGGAACGATCTTGATTTCTTCGCTGACTTCGTTAACCCGGCGGCCGATGAAGCGCTTGGATGAAAAAATGGTTCGGGTAGGGTTGGTGATGGCTTGGCGTTTAGCAATCTGGCCGACCAAGCGCTCTCCGCTATCCGTAAAGGCGACAACGGATGGGGTGGTTCTGGCACCTTCCGCATTAGTGATGACGGTTGGTTCTCCACCTTCAATAACGGAAACCACGGAGTTGGTCGTTCCTAAGTCGATTCCGATAACTTTTCCCATGATTTATATCTCCTATGAAAAATTCGTATCTTTTAATTGAATTCGTGGTTAATTTCAGCCTTGTGTTTGGCTGGTCCCGTCTGGATTGGCAGGCGCGGTGGGTTTTGCAGCCACTTGGACTTTAGGCGCGATCAGTACCCGGTCGTTGATTTTGTACCCCGGCATAATTTCCATCACGATTGTTCCCGGTTCGTGTTCGGTGCTTTCCACTTGGGAAACGGCCTCGTGAAATCGGGGGTCGAAGAGTTGGCCAACCGTATCGATCTTGGATAAACCATAATCGGATAAGATGCCGGTGAACTGCTGGTAGACCATGCTCACGCCGGTTTTGTATGATTCCACATCCTCGCTACTAATGGGGTGGTAGAGGGCGCGTTCCAAATTGCTTACGACATCTAGCAGTCTGGTCATCATGTCTTGGATCAGAAAATCTTTGAGTTCGGCCCGTTCTTTCAGCACCCGTTTCCGGTAATTATCGAATTCTGCCTGTAACCGCTTCAGATCGTTCAGATATTCATCGCGCTGGGCAATGGCGGTGTTGAATTGATCCAGGCCCACTGTGTCCTGTTCTTGCGTCGCGGACTCCGACCCGCTGTTCTCGGGAGAAGGGGCGGATTGTCCAGGGGCCTGCGCCTCTGACGGGGAATGGGTGGAACGTTGGCTGGACTCCGAGGCCAGGGTTCCATTATCCAGGAGGTCTGGGTTCTCTTTCAATTTTTTTTCCAACTCCTTTTTGATCTTTTTCTTTAATTTGCGCGGTAAATGCATTTCAAAATTCGGGATAATAATTTTCT
>JAVFAP010000479.1:0-3834 GCA_034002445.1 bacterium
GTTGACCACCAGCACGCCGCCAAAGGGCGCGATGGGATCGGCTTCGAACGCTTTGCTATATGCGTCGAGCAGGGTATTGCCCAAGGCCACGCCCGAGGGATTCTTGTGTTTGATAATCACCGCGCAGGGCTGTTCGTGGAAATATTTGAGGATCGCTAGGCCGCTGTCCACGTCGGTCAGGTTGGTCTTGCTGGGATGCTTCCCAAACTGGATCATGCTGTCCGCATCCAGCGCGCCGACCAGCCCTTTGCCTGGCCCGATGAATTCAATCCCGGCGAGCACCAGGTGCCCGTTGATGGGCCGATATAACGCGGCCTCCTGACCCGGGTTTTCCCCATATCGCAACCCTTTTTCCACCATCTGCCCCTGATCGTCAGGCAGGGCCCAGGTTACTTTTTCATATAACAACACTTGAGACTGGGTTGCGTTGAGAAGAGCGGCATCGTTGGATTCGTTGGTGTATCCCGCAAAAAAATAGGGAGGGAAATGGTCGTCCATCACCGTTTGGTATTGTTTCATACTCATGGATTGTTCACCTGCATGGGGAGATCTGGGTTTCATTGAGATGGTTACATTCTAACACTCGGCTTGCAGAATCGAACCGAAAGGAGAAAAAGAAAACAGCCGGAAACATGAGTTTCCGGCTGTTGGTTGTATTTCGGATGGATCGGACCGCTTAATTCCCGTGGATGAGTTTCCACAAGTCTTGCGCATCCTGCGGGGTGACCTTGCCATCGCCATTAATATCCAGCAACGCGATTTCATCGGCGGTCAGTTCCACGCCCGACATGAATTTATTGATGAGCGCATGGATATCGTCATCGTTGAGCACGCCATCCCCATTCGCATCTCCCTTCTGCGGTACGGGAGTCACGGTCGGGGTGGGTGTGGGTTCTTCCGTCGGTGTCGCGGTCGGCACTTCGGTCGGTGTCTCGGTCGCGGTTTCTTCTGGAGTTGGGGTGCTGGTTGGAGGCACCGGAGTATCCGTCGGTACAGGCGTCGCCGTTGGGGTTTCGGTCGTGGTCTCTTCCGGCGTCGGGGTATGGGTCGGCGGTACCGGTGTATCTGTCGCTACCGGCGTCGCGGTTGGCGTTTCGGTCTCGGTCTCTTCCGGAGTCGGGGTGTTGGTCGGCGGCACCGGGGTGTCGGTTGGCACTGGTGTCGAGGTCGGCGTTTCTACCCCCGTCTCTTCAGGCGTGGGGGTATTGGTGGGAGGAACCGGTGTATTTGTCGGCACCGGAGTGGATGTTGGTGTTTCGACAGATGTTTCCGTCGGTACCGGAGTATTGGTGGGTGGTACCGGGGTGTTGGTGGGTTGAACCGGCGTCGCCGTCGGAGTCTCCACTGGGGTTTCGGTGGGTGTTTCATCCGCCGCGAAGGTGAATGGCATACCCCACATTCCGATGGCTAGCAGCAGTCCTACACTTAGAAGAGCAATTCGCAGGGGTCTTTGCATCAGACCTCTCCTTTCAAAATTCTATCAAAAACGTATAAAATCCAATAATTTACATGGTAAGGATTTTACCCTAAACTATAGAAAAAAAGGGTGGGGTCTGTCAAGGCGAATCGCGGAGTTTTTGCGATCTTCTCCAAAAAATCCCTATTCCACGGATCTCTGTCAGGCTGTCCCCTCTTTCCCTGTATCTCGCGAAAACTTTTACCAAAACCTCTTATATAAATGTACTACGGAACAATTCCAGGCTCTGGCGTACCCCTTCGTCTGGCGCGGCCTTGCCTTCAAACTCCAACGAGACATAGCCACGGAATTGGGCTTCCTTTAATATGGTTGCAATCCGGCCATAATCCAAATCCAGGCTATACCACTCGCCGCCCCCATAATATGTCTTGGCTTGCACCATATTGGTATGAGGGGCCATCATCTGAAGCTTCTCATACGGATCTTCCAAGAAATTCCCCGTGTCCATCATCACGCCCATGAAGGGGGAATCGATCGCTTTGCGAATGCGTAGCACCCCTTCCGGATTGCGCGTAAGCCCCCAGTGATTTTCAATGAGCAGCATCACGCCGTTTTTCTCGGCAGTGGGCAGGCATTCTTCAATGCAGCCGATGCACCATTCGAACGCATCCTCCTCGGTATACCCTTCCAGCGCAGGTTCGATCCCCCGTCGTTCCATCAATTCATCGAAACTCTGCACGGTCCCCCAGCGGCCGGAGTTGAGGCGGATGGAGGGGATTCCCATGGCGTTGGCCAGTTCGATACAATGCTTGGTATGCTCGATGTGCTCTTTTAATTTTTCTTTGTCCGGGTCGACAAAATCCTGGTGGATGGAAAGGCTGATCAGGTCGATCCCATTCAAAAATGCATGCCGTTTAACCTTTTGCAGATAGGCGTTGTCTTCGCTCTCCATCTGCCGGTGGAGAATATCTACCCCTTCCACGCCAAAGTCGGCGGCATGGTCAATGACTTTTTCGATGGGATATTTCACTTCGGCAAAATGCCAATAGGAATAGGTGGATATGGCCAGCTTGATCCGGGATTGCAATGGCATGGGTTGGGCCTGGGCGTTGGATGCGGGCACGGCTAGAGCAAATCCACCCAATAACGCGGCGGAAGAGAAAGCACGGCGGGATAGGGTCATAATGCGTTCCCTCTAAAAGGAAGATTGTTTTGAACGATGATTGTACTGTGCCAGTATAGAGCAGATGGCCCCTGTTGGAATAGGGGAAATCGAGCACTTTATCTGTTGATCGGGCCACTTCGTACAACGCACTCTTCTTTCATCCGCCGTGAAAACACCCTTGGATACCCCTCCAACTGTTGATACCATAAAGCATCCGTTTCCCAGTCCTAAGCAAAAGGAATTTTCTCAATGATCGATCAGGCTGATACGGCATCAAACACGCCAGATGGGGGCCACATGATCCCATTCCCCGACCGGTTTTACTTTTTCCCCGAAACATGGAACTGCTATCCCTTGCTGGAATGGCAAACCACCATTCAGCCCGGGTATGCGATGCCCAGTGGCGCAAGGGGAACTCTCCGAATCGATCGGACTCGGTTCTTTCTCCAGGACGCCATTGCCCCCTTTTACCTGGTATGGCGTAATGTCCCCCACGAACTCTTTGAGACCGCCACGGACGACGCGGTGCTGGAATTTCAGTTGAACAATGAGGACCTCTCCCCCTTGGCAGAACCGAAGGGATTTGGAGAGAACGATATTGTCCTCGACCTCCAGCCCTTCGCGGCGCTGGGGGAAAATCAATTGATCCTCCGCAGTGCCGCTTCCACCCGTCCGCCCCTGGTGATTCAGGATGCGCTTGATCTCTGGGGTGAGTTTGCGGTACGAACCGTGGATGATCTTCCTGTTTTGGTGATCCCTCCGCTGCAAATCCAGCCCGGCCCTTGGGCCACCCAGGGTTACCCCGCCTATCAGGGCGTTGGGGTGTACCGCCAAAAAATCACCCTGCCCGATACCGCCAAGGGCCGCCCCATTTTTCTTGGCTGTGAATCGGTTTTGGGCGAGGCCGAAATCTGTGTAAACGGGACAGTCGTGGATATACTAAGACGGGAACCCTGGCGGATTGAAATTACGGAAGCCTTGCAGGATGGCGAAAATCTCTTTCAGTTCCGCGTGGGCCCTGCCTTTTCCCATGGGACGCAGCCAATCATTCCATCCGGTCTCGGACCGGTTTACCTGGAGGTCTTTTAGGTGTTTTTTGAACTTGTCGATGAATTGAACGCGATTCTGCGGAAAACCGCCGATTCGCTGATGGACGGTACCTTGGATGAACCGGTGACCCTTTCGATTTCTCCCGCCCGCGATCTGGCGCATGGGGATTTGGCCACCAACGCCGCCATGGTGTTGGCGAAAC
>JAVFAP010000480.1:0-3827 GCA_034002445.1 bacterium
GGGTGCTCGTTTCTGGCATGATTTGGCTTGTCTGATCCACGTTGGTATGACCTCCCGGTTGTTTCAACCCGTCCCCTACTTCCAAACCGGTTCACCACCCGCCTGAATATCCTCTTTCCATGTCGTCCGGATCAACGAAATCACTGAATCCGGCAGGGGGACATAGTGCAGGGCCACCGCGGATTTCCCGCCATTCTTGTAACACCAGTCAAAAAATTTGAGGATCTGCAACGCCTGTGCGCTGTCGTCCTGGTTTTTGTAAACCAGGATATAGGATGCGCCGGTGATCGGCCAACTCCCTTCGCCTGGCTGATCCGTCAGAACCATGTAGTAGCCTGGCGTATGCGCCCAATCCGCATTGGCGCAGGCTGCTTGGAATGATTCGATGGTAGGTTCCACAAATTTCCCCTGCTGATTTTCCAAGGCCACGGTTGTCAATTTATTGGTCAGCGCATAGGCAAATTCCACATACCCTATCGCGCCGGGAATTCGCTTGACATTCAACGCCACACCTTCATTGCCCTTGCCCCCCACACCCACCGGCCATTTCACCGCCTTGCCATAACTCACCTGCTCCGCCCAAGGCTTGGAAATTTTTGCCAGATAATTGGTGAAGATCCACGTCGTACCCGATCCATCCGAACGGTGCACCACCGTAATCTTGCGGTTAGGGAAGGTGACTCCTGGATTCACGGCGGCAATCGCCGGATCGTTCCACTGGGTTATGGTCCCCAAAAAGATGCCTGCCAGCAGGTCCCGAGTCAGTTTCAGATTCGCAATCCCCTTTAAATTGACGACCGGAACCACTCCACCAACCACCATCGGAAACTGAATCAAACCAGCCTGGTTCAACTCCTCCGCCTGCAAGGGCTCATCCGAGGCACCAAAATGCACCGTCTTGGCTTTGATCTGCGCAATCCCCCCACCCGAACCAATCGACTGATAATTGATCTTCACACCCGCGATCTTTTCATAATCAAAAGCCCATTTAGAGTAGATCGGGAATGGAAAGGAAGCCCCCGCGCCATTGATCGTGTCCGCATGAAGAACACTACCCAGGGAAGTGAAAACGAGAACAAAAAACCACAATAAGCGAATTTTCATTTGGATCTCCTTTAAAATCTCATTCAGGTTCCTCTATAGGATATCCTCCCCCTTGTTAGGAGAATGTTAGATCCAAATGAGAAGTCAACTTACTCCGTTATAATAGGTTTCGGATCAACTCGCTGGTAAATGGATCGAAAATGTACTGCCTTGTCCCGACTGGCTTTTCACCGAAACCTCGCCACCATGGACCCGCGCAATGTGCTTGACAATCGCCAGGCCCAATCCTGTCCCCCCCAGTTTGCGGCTGCGCGCCTTATCGACACGGTAGAAGCGCTCAAAAATGCGGGGCAGGTGCTCTTCTTCAATTCCGCACCCCTCGTCAATCACGTGCAGCGAAAGTTGCCCCCCCGTCACCTCCGCTTTGATCCAGACAGTGGACCCTTCCTCACTGTACTGGATAGCGTTATCCATCAGGTTGACCAGGGCTTGTTCCACCAGCGGCGCGTTGATTACTACCTTGAGGGCGGGATCACAATCAATCCGCACATCGATCTTCTTTCCCCTCGCCTTGGGTTCACAAATTTCAACCACCGAAAGCAGCCGGGGCAGAATCGCCTCTTCCCGGGTCTCGATGCGTTCCTTGCTTTCTTTTTGCTCGATCCGCGAGAGGCTAAGCAAATCCTCGATAATGGCATTGAGCCGGTCCACATGCTTCAAGGTAATCCGCAGAAATTTCTCCGCCTGGCTGGGCTCCATCTGCTCGTCATCCAGCAGGGTTTCGACAAATCCCTTGATCGCGGTGATGGGAGTCCGCAATTCATGCGAGACATTGGCAACGAATTCCTGCCGCAAGTTTTCCAGCATGCGTAGCCGCGTCACATCATTGAGCGCCACCACTACTCCTACCTTTCTCCCCTCTTCATTCAGCAACACGGTCCCATGCGCTTGGAGGAACTGGTTCCCGTTGCTGGAAATGGTAATCTCGCCCTCCACCGGCGAACTCGCCCTCATCGCTTTCTCGATGAATTGATTGAGATCCTTATTGCGAATCACACCTTGCAGGCTCATCCCCACGTAATCCTCGCGCTCAATCCCAAAAAGGCGCTTGATCGCATGGTTCAGGGTAATGATCCGCTCATCCTGATCAATTGCCAAAACCCCCTCCACCATGCTGCTCAACACAGCTTCTTGTTGTTTTTTCTGATGGATGATCGTCTGGATTCGGTCACTCAGTTGCGTCGCCATCAGATTCATGGCTTCGGCTAAATCCCCAATTTCTTCTGAATTCAACACTGGGATCCGCTGATCCAACCGTCCCTGCGCGAATTGCACCGCGACATTTTTCATTTCTTCCAAGGGCCGGCTGATGCGGCGAGAGATCACCAGGCTGATGCCAGCCGCCACGAGGGCGATTACCACGCCCGCCCAGGCAATCCGGACATGCACATCTCCCAACGCCTGGGCAATCGCCGTGACCGGGATGGCTGTCCGTACCGCCCCGACAACCTCTCCTTCCCACTCCAACGGGACGGCCAGATACATCATCCATTCTTGCAGGGTTGGGCTGAACCGCTTGGCAGACTGAATCCTGCCCAGCAGCGCCGCTTCAATCTCCGGCCTTGTGGAATGGTCATCCATCTCCTGCGGATCTTCATCCGATTCCCCAATCACCAGCCCTGTGCGCATTACCACCGTAACCCGCGTCCCCGATTCCTTCCCGATTTGCTTGCAAATCCGGTTGACGGACTGGGGATCGGCCAAGGGATCGATCGGACGAATCATTTCCCGGATCATCAGCGCCCGGGCGATCAAACTTTGCTTGGTTTGCTCAAAATAAAAATCCCGGAGAGAATTGGTGGCATACCACGTAATGGCCAGCAAGGCGAGCAGCGTGATAATCAGAAAGGGCGGAAAAATCTGCCAAAGAAGCCGTTTTTTTCTCATCTTATTCCTTAAACCGGTACCCGACCCCCCGCACAGTTTCAATCAGTTCGCCGTACGGACCTAACTTTTTTCTGAGTCCCACAATTTGGACATCCACGGACCGGTCCGTCACCGGGTAATCATCCCCTCGCACCGCGTCGATGATCTGGTTGCGGGTAAAGACCCAACCGGGCCGCTTGGCCAAGAGTTGCAAAACCTTGAACTCGGTAAATGTCAAATCCACCGGCTGCCCATCGGCTAGCACCTCATGGCGGCCGCCATGCACCACTAGGCCATGGATCGAAATCACATCATATCCTTCTTCGGTCTCGACCTGATTGCGGCGCAACAGCGCCCGCACCCGCGCCAGCAATATCCGCGGGCTGAATGGTTTGGTCACATAATCATCCGCCCCCAGTTCCAGGCCGGTCACAATATCCGCCTCCTCGCCCTTGGCCGTCAACATAATTATTGGGATCGCCTTGGTTTTGGGATTGGCTTTCAGCTGCTTGCAGATCTCCAATCCATCCATCCCAGGCAGCATTAAGTCCAGTAAAATCAAATCCGGAGCGATGGCGTCGATCCGGCGCAGGGCGTCCTCGCCCGTAGTCACACATGAGGTGCTGTACCCATTTTTGCGCAGATTGTATTGCACCAGATCCAACAGATCTTCTTCATCATCGATGATCAATAGATGTTCCTTAGCCATGGTCCTCTCTCATCCAGAACGATTGAAATTCTCTTCCAGCCAACGGGGATGCCCCCTTGCGCCATTCCACCGCGCTGCCACGACGCCTTACCCAGGACATCCCAGCATGAAAAATCAAGATAATTCATGCGACCACACCTTCCAATCC
>JAVFAP010000481.1:0-3827 GCA_034002445.1 bacterium
AAAGCGGGATTCGATCTGGACTTTCTGGAGCGAGATGCGGTGGTGCAGCAAGCGCAGCACCCGTTCCGTCATTTCTTGCAGGTTGCAGACCGCTTTCATCAAGGGGCGGGGCCTGGCCAAACTGAGGAGATCGGAGACCAAGGTGTTGAGGTCCGTGATTTTTTGGGCGATGACCTCCACATCATCCGCGAAATCCTGGGGGGCTGGCAGGGAGGATTTCCAGGAGTGGATGAGCATGTTGATCACCGCCAGGGGGTTGCGGATTTCATGAGCCAGCCCGGCGGCGAGTTCGCCTACCGAGGCCAGTTTGGCTGAGACTTGCAACTGTTCTTCCATGGAGACCACTTGGTTATGCACCCGGGCGTTGGTGATGGCGACGGCGGCGTGGTTGGCGAAGGTTTGCAATAGTTCCATCTCCGACCGTTGCCAGCGGCGGGGGATGGAAGAGTAGATGTTCAAGACGCCAAGGACGGTGTTTTTAAAGGAGATGGGCGCGGCCAAGAGGGACTGCACCCCCTCTTTTTTCGCGAATTCCTTGTGCAGGTAGGCGGGCTCGCTGGCGATCCGTTCGACTTGGATGAGGTTGTTTTCCAGCACGACCCGGCCTAGGATGGAGCCATGGATGGGGACGTTGGGTTTATCCAGATATTCCAGGCTGCAGCCGTAAGCGGTCTGCATCTCCAGTTCCTGGGTCTTGCAGTTGAGCAGCATGAGGGAACTCATTTTGACGCGGAAGAGAACGGTGGCCTGCTCGACCACGTTCAAGAGAACCCGATCCAGGTCCAACGAGGATGAAATGCTGCCAGCGATATTGAAGAGAATCGAGAGCGGGCGGGATTGCTCGGCGATGGTGAACTCCACCCAGCCCGCGAACAGATTTTTACTCTGTTGTTGGACGGCATGATACAAAGCCTGTAGATTCTTCGGGCCTTTTCCTGTATAACAATGGACGACAACACCAATCGTGTCATCCCCGTGAACAATTGGGATTGCGATGGATTGCTCTTGGGTGCGGGTAATGGATTTGTCTGGGAGCGGGAAGGCTTGGGTGGCTTCCTGGATCGCCTGGATGGTATCGGCGTCCGCCAGGTGTGGCCGCCAGTAGCGTTCCGGGCGGGGGTTGCTGCCGGTGGTTTCACACAGGATGAGGTTGTTATACCCTGGGTAAGCCATGAAATAGAGCGCGGTTTGCTCGGCTCGGCTGCAAATATGCAACCGGGTGAGGACTTCATCGAGAGCGACAGTGTGGATCATGGGGTGGTTCCCTGGCAATTGGATCGATTGGTGTCACAATGAGGCCCGGTTCGGGGGCCCTGCGTATCTTACCGCGGGAAGAAAGAAAAATGAACAGATTGAAATAGCTGGCGGCCCTGTTCGTATAGGATAAGCGTATTCGTTCCATGCGCCTTGTTCGGCAGGATGCAGGCGGATCGAACGAGAATCTGAGACATCGCCTTGAATCATGACCCTATCCAGTATTGAAAGAATAAAAAAATAGAAGGGAATCAATCCAATGGAAAATCAAAACAATCCTCAAGACCCCAAGCAAGAATTGAATCCAGAAACTCCGCAGTCCGAGTCCACACCAGGGCCGGATGGTGGAACATTCAGCCAGCAAGGGCAACCCTCGGGGCCACCGCCCTTCGGGCAACAAGGTCAGCCTTCCGGGCCACCGCCGTTTGGCCAGCCGGGCCAGGGGCAGTATGATTATCAGCAAAGTTATCAGCAACAATCGCAACAAGGGTATCAGCAAGGCTACCAGCAGCAGTCACAGCAAGGGTATCCACAGGGCCAAGGGTACCAGCAGGGGTATCAGCAGCCCCAAGCGGGCCCCCTGACCAATGATGACAAACTGTGGGGTATGCTGGCGCACTTGTTATCCTTACTGGCGCTGACGTGCATTCCTCTGATGAACATCGCCGGGCCCCTGATTGTATGGATCATGAAGAAAGACACCTCTGCCTATGTCGAACGGCATGGGCGGGAGTCGCTGAATTTCCAGATCAGCTGCTTCATCTATGGTGTTGTGGGTTCGATCATCTGCTTCATTCTCAGTTTTGTGCTGATCGGGATTCTGCTGGCGATCGTTTTTTACCCCGCGCTGCTCATCTTCTGGCTGGTGGTGGTCATCATGGCATCTATCAAAGCCTACGATGGCAAGGAGTATCAGTATCCACTGTGCATCCGCTTCTTCTAACCTTCACCGCCTGATCCCGCAAATTCGCGGCGGGATTCTTTCTTGACGAAATGGGTTCCCTCTGTAAGATGCATGAATGGAGGGAACCCTTTTTATTTTTTTATGATTGGGATTTTCCCCTTTTGAACTGGATTCAAACGGAAAAGAGAAAAGAGACATGCGTCTTTCGGTAATCATTCCTGTCTTTAATGAAATCAATACCATCGAAGAAATTGTCCGCCGGGTACAGGTGGCGGACTATGACAAAGAAATCATCATTGTCGATGATGGCTCGACGGATGGCACGGTCGAGTGCCTCCAGCGGCTGCAGCAGGCGTATCCCGAAATCAAAGTGGTTTTTAAAGAGGATAACGAAGGGAAGGGGGCGGCCATCCGCGAAGCGGTCCCGTTCGTTACGGGGGATGCTGTGGTAATTCAAGATGCGGATTTGGAATATTACCCGGACGAATTGGGCGCGATGATGAAAATCATCGCGGATGGCAAGGCCGAGGTGGTGTTTGGCACCCGTTTCCAGGGACAGCACCGTGTATTTCTTTTCACCCACTATCTGGCCAGCAAATTTTTAACCGTTCTCTGCAACCTGCTATTCAATACCATCCTTTCGGATATGGGGGTGTGTTACAAGATGTTCCGGGCGGACCTCTTCAAAACCCTGCCTTTGCGCGCCAATGGGTTTGGCTTCGATGCGGAAGTGGCGGGGTATGTGTTCCGCAAGCGTTATATCGTGTATGAGATGCCCATCTCCTATAACGGCCGCTCGTATGAAGATGGCAAAAAACTGCGTTGGACGGATCTCTTCCCCATGCTTTACTGGCTGTTGCGGGTGCGGCTGACGACAATCGATATTGGCGAGGAGACGTTGTGCCGCTTGCAGTCGGTGAACCGGTACTACCAGATTTTTTATGAGCGCATCGAGCATTTGATTGGCCGCCGGATTATCGAGATCGGATCCGGGAACGGGAACTTTACCCGGTTTCTGCTGGGCCGGGATGTGGTGGTGGCGACCGATCTTTCTGAAAATCACCTGCGAACGCTGCGCCAGCGCTTTGTGGAAAACGACCGGGTGCATATCTACCCCTATGACGCGGCGCAGTCGCCTTCGGACGAGATTAAATCCCACCGCGCCGATACCCTGGTGTGCCTCAATGTGCTGGAGCATATCGAGGATGACCGGGCCGCGCTGCGGGGGATGCGGGAAACCTTGGTAAAAGGCGGGCGCATGATCCTGTTGGTGCCGTGCATCAAAGCCCTTTTTGGCAGCATGGATGTGGGGTTGGACCACTTTCGTCGCTATACCAAGAAGGAACTGGTGGAGCGGGTGAAGGAAGCGGGATTTGAGATCGAGGACACCTTCTTTTATAATATGTGGGGCGTGCCGGGCTGGTTCGTGAATGGCCGGATTTTCCGCCGCAAGGTGCTGCCCAAATATCAACTCTATTTCTTTACCCTTCTCCATCCTCTGGTGCGGATGGAGCGGTATTTTAAAACCCCCTTCGGCCTTTCAGTCATTGTGATTGCCAAGAAGGTCTAAGGCGCCAAGTCCAGCGGGGGCTCCGTTTCGGTTTGCTCCGGCAGCGGAAAGCGGAGAGTGAACGTCGTGCCATGTTTCGGAATGCTTTGGGCGGTGATG
>JAVFAP010000482.1:0-3824 GCA_034002445.1 bacterium
CCATGCGGTCCATGTCTGTATGCTGGGGGTCGCGCTAGCCAAGCGGGCGCTGGGGATATCCAAGGAGGAGGCGTTGCACCGGTTTGGGCCGGGGCTTCTTCTCCATGATCTTGGTTTGACGGAAATGCCCAAGGATCTGTACGAGCGGTATGATCCGCTCAATCCAATCCTGGAGTCCGAATTTCGCCGCCATCCCGAGGCGGGGTTGGCGCTGGTGCAGGAGTTCATGGACCTTACGCCGGAGAGTGAATCCATTATCCTCCATCATCATGAGCGGCTGGATGGGTCTGGATTTCCCATGGGTATCGCCGGGGATGAACTTTCGGACGGCGCCAAAATTTGCGCGATTGTGGATACCTTCGATCTCCTCAACACCCGCACCCGGTATCGGGAGCGGCTGCCGTCGTTTGAGGCGTTAAAAGCAATGAAGCGCGGGGTCCCCTGGCAGCTGGATGAATCTCTTTTTCATGAGTTTGTCCGTATCTTCCTGCCGCCATTCTGAACGGGGGAAAGGAAAATTTGATGATTCGACTCTTGTTGTCTTCCGCTTTTGCGGATTGCGTGGAGCAATGCTGTGCCGTTTTGCTGGAGGGGGGCGTGGTCACAGTGCCCACCGATACCGTGTATGGGTTGATTTGCGCGGCGGATGCTCCCGCCGCGGCGCGGCGGATCGCGCGGATCAAAGGGCGGCCGGATGAGAAACCGTTTGCGTTGTTTGTGGCATCGTGGGAGCGGCTGTGCAGGGAAGCGATCACGCCATCGGAAACGGCGGAGCGCCTGGCGCGGCGGTACTGGCCGGGGGGGCTGACGCTGGTGGTAGGGGCGGAGGCATCTTGTCCCAGCGCCCAGAACGGCACCGTGGGCGCGCGTTGCCCGGATACGGCCTTTTTGCAAGCGGTGCTGGCGCGGTGTGGCGGGGTGCTGATCAATACCAGTTTGAACCGCAGCGGGGAGCCACCTGTATGTTCGCTGGAGGAGTGTGATGCGATCCTGGCGGAGACCGATTTGGTGATTGACGGGGAGGCGCTGCCGCCAAGTGTGGCGTCCACGGTGGTGCATTGCGGGAAAATCCCCTATCAAATTCTGCGGGAAGGCGCCATTTCCGCCCAGGCGATCGCGGAGGCGCTCGGCGATTGACTGGAGCCAGGGTGGGGCCGTTTTTTATCCCACACGGGATCCCGTGGAGATTTCTCTAGGGAAGAACGGCGTTATCGATTACAATAATGAACGAGCCTCTTAATGGGCCGAGGGAAGGGAAAACCATGAAACCGACCGCTTTTAACCGCTATATTTTGCCTGTATTCGCCCTGTTTCTGATTTTGGCGGGGTGGCCCCTGCTTCAGGCGCAAGAGATGAATCCGACGCCCGCCAGCGATGGAGAGCCCATCGTGTATGTCTTGCCCTTCAAGGGCGAGGTGGAGATTGGGCTGGTCCACGTGCTGACCAAGGGGTTTGAAGAGGCCCAGGCCTCGGGAGCGAAGTATATCCTGCTGGAAATGGATACGCCGGGCGGGCGGGTGGATGCCGCGCTGGATATTGTGGATTTGATGCTGGATTCGACGATTCCGGTGGTGGTGTATGTGAAGGGAGATGCGACCTCGGCGGGGGCGATCATCAGCCTGGCGGCCGATAAAATTTTCATGGAGCAGATGGCGACGATCGGGACCGCCTCGCCGGTGTTGATGGGGGGTGGCGGGGAAAGCGATACGATGGAATCCAAGGCGCTTTCCTATGTGCTGGCCAAGGTACGGACGATTTGTGAGCGGAAAGAATTTGACGATTACAAGACCAATCTGGCGTTGGCCATGGTGGATAAAGAGTTGGAAGTGCCCGACCCGGATCATCCGGACCGGGTCTTGAAGCGCAAGGGGATTCCGCTGACCCTGACGGCGAAAGAGGCGTTGCGGATCGATTTTATCACAGATCTGGCGGCAAACCGGGAGGAAGTGCTGGAGAAGATCGATCTTCCGGCGGCACGGCAGGTGTACCGGCAAGAGTTGGCGTCGGAGGTGTTGGCGCGGTTTCTGTCGAGCACGGCGGTATCCAGCCTGCTATTGACGCTGGGTTTTTTGGGGATATTTATTGAATTCCGCAGCCCGGGATTTGGTTTGCCTGGCCTCCTTGGGGCATTGGCGCTGGCGCTCTTCTTTTGGGGGCACAGTTTGGCGCACTTGGGGGGCTGGGAAGGGCCACTACTTTTTATGGTGGGGGTTTTGTTGCTGAGTATCGAGTTCTTTGTGATCCCTGGCTTTGGATTCACGGGGATCGCGGGATTTTTTTGCATCTTCGCGTCCATTGTGGTGACGCTGGTGGATCGGCTGCCTACCGATCCCAATTTTAACTGGGCGTTTTTTGACTGGGGTGATTTATCGCTGGCGGTGTTGATTACCATCATCACCATGTCGGCTGGTTTCACCATCGCGATGGCGTTGCCGCTGTTGTTCCCGGTATTTATGAAAACCCCGGTGGGGAAGTGGTTTCTGCTGGAAGAGGCGGAACACCGGGAGGATGGGTATCAATCGGCGCCACCAGAGTATGACGCATTGCTGGGTCGGCGGGGTCTGGCCCGTTCGACTCTGCGACCGGCCGGGATTGCCGAGATCGAGGGGACACGGGTGGATGTGGTCAGCCAGGGCGGCTATATCGAGCCGGGCGCGGCGGTGGAAGTGATTAAAGTGGAAGGCCGCCGGATTGTGGTCAGGCAAGTGTAACGAGGAGGAAAAAAAGCCGCGGCATCGCCGCGGCTTTTTTGATATAGGGGAGGGGGTACGTTTTTTGTTTATTGGATGGTCATCTGGATGGTGAAGGTGGTGTCGTTGCGGCGGTGGGCGGTGGCGTTCACGCGCTGGCTGAACGCCTCGCCGGTGAGTACCCATTCCGGAACTCCAGCCGAGCTGGTCTGCGCGCCACTGATGGAGGTGGCCATGCTGCCCTGGGGGCCGAAGGTGCATAAGCGAAAGGTCTGGTTGGTGTCTGCGCTGGAAGCGAGGACGGCGGCGCTGACAATTTCGGGTTCGCCCTCTTCCTTCAGAGTGTAGACCATCACCGGTTCGTTAGGTCCTACCTCTTTTTCGATGACCGTTGGCTGTCCGGATTCTAATTCTTTCATCCCGAGTGAATTCAGAAACGCGTGGTCCACAGGGGGGGCTTGAAACGCGGGATTTTCCTCTTTGATTTTATCCAAGGTATTATTGATGGATGAGGAATGGCTGCTGTCGCCGAGGGCCTGGTAGAGATAGTGGGCTTTTTTTAGGGCGGTCCATTGTTTGCGGGGATCGTTTTTGCGCTGCCAATGGGTGGCGATTTCCATCATCCAAGCGGGATTCATGCTTTGAAAATCATCTAAAAATGCTTCAAACAGCGGACGCAGGGGTTCTTGGTTCCAGTACCAGGATTTGAGCATGAGCACGGTATCCAGTTCCCGTTGTTCCAGTGCCTTGGTCAGGAAGGGGGTGACGGATTCGGGCGCGGTCCAGAGGGTGTGGACGACGATCACCGCTGGTCCAGCGGGAGGGCTATCCGGCTTGTCGTGGTGCAGGGGCGGAGTCGTTGAAGTGAAGGCCATGGGATCGCGCCGTTCGATGAAAATTTCCAGCCGTTCATGGCCTTTGGCATATCGGACATAGGGATTGGAGCCGCTGCGGTCGTTCTCGTTCTGGGCTTGCCAGCCGTTGCTTTTCAATTCTTCCTGGGCAGAGGTAAAGAAGGCGCGGCGGTCTTCCAACCCGGCCAGTTGCCAGATGCGCAGGCTTTCGGTCATAAGGCGGGTGCCGTGGAGGAGGGGCGGTACTTCCTGCAATCGGGCGAGGGGCACGGGGAGGGAA
>JAVFAP010000483.1:0-3823 GCA_034002445.1 bacterium
ATGCCGCCCCGGCTGGTGCGCGTGCCCATCCGCGGCCGGAATGAATTGCTGCTGCATGTTTTTGATGGCGGCGATGGCAACGCAGAGGATGTGGGGAACTGGGCATTGAGCCGGTTTGAATATAGATAAAGCAGTAGGCAGTGGATAGTGGGAATGGACAGGTGTTGTGGGATGGGGATTGAAGATGGGGGTGGCAGAAATGGCAGGAGGGAGTTGGGAGTAGGGGTTGTTGATCGTGAGTAGAGGGAAATAGGTCATGGGTGGGGGAGTGGAGAATGAAACCGATTGTTATCGCACATGGATTTTTGGGGTTTCGGCAATTTTTGATATGGAAGCAATTTCCTGGCGTTATCCCCGCGTTGCAGGAGAGAGGGGTTCCCGCGATTCAGCCCCTGGTGCATCCCACCGCGACGATCGCAACCCGCGCGGAGCAACTTTTAAAGCAAATCAATCAAGCGTTTGGGCCGGAGGAGCGGGTCCATATTTTGGCGCATAGCATGGGCGGACTGGATGCCCGTTACCTGGCATCGCCGCAGGGGCTGGGACAAGGGCACCGGGTCATAACGCTGACCACCCTGTCCACCCCGCATCGCGGCTCCAGCCTGGCGGATTGGGTGGGGCCGTATTTGTGCCCCCTCTTCACCCTGGGTTCCCGCCTGCTGTGCCATGTCTTACCCGAAGGAGAAAGCCGCCGCCTCGTGGGTTTGATCGCGGAGAACCGCTGGGAGGCTCTGCCACAGTTGCGACCCTCCTACCTCGCCGAGCAGTTCAACCCCTGTATCCATGATGATCCCCAAGTGCGGTATTTTTCGTATGCCGGGCGTGTAGATGGCCGGTTCAGCCTGGGGACGATGTTCCGCTATCCCCTGTATCATTCCATCGCCCGCCGGGAGGGCGAGAACGACACCATGGTGAGCGTGGATTCGGCCCAGTGGGGCGAGTTTAAAGGCATCCTCGAAGCCGACCATGGCGAGATGGTGGGTTTGTCCCTGATCCCCGGTCTTTCTGCCCCGGTCGATATTGTGCAATTTGTCCTCGATCATGCCGCGGCGGTGCAGGCGCTGGAAGATTGACTTTTTTCTAGGGAAAAGTTGTTTTTGGGGTATAATCCAATCTATTGACGCCCTTGGGAGATTCAACCATGCCAGCCCAGGTTTGTAAACGGTTGTTCACAGTGGATGAATACTACAAAATGGCGGAATCGGGGATTCTGCGTACCGAAGATCGGGTTGAACTCATCGAGGGAGAGGTTCTTGAAATGGCCGCGATTGGGAACCGTCATGCGCATTGTGTGCGAACTCTCATCCGTGTTTTTTCGACCCATGTTGGGGAACAGGGCATCCTGGATGTGCAAAACCCGGTCCGGCTTGGTTTGTATTCCGAACCCCAGCCGGATGTCATCCTCTTGCGGTACCGCCCTGATTTTTACGCGGAGGCTCATCCTGGGCCGGAGGATGTGTTGTTGCTGATCGAAGTGGCGGATTCCACTGCGGATTTTGACCGCCACGTCAAAATGCCCCTCTATGCCCGCCATGGGATACCGGAATTGTGGATCGTGGATCTGGAAGCCGAGATCGTGGAAATCTATCGGAATCCACGGGCGAACAGATACGCCAAGCAAACCCGATCAGTCCCAGGGGACACCCTGATTTCGCCACAATTCCCCCTGTGCCGGATTGAAGTCCGCGCTCTGCTGGGGCGTTAACCGCCAGATCTTCTCTTCCCTCAATTCTCTCTAGCCAGGCTGAAATCGCCACTTCATTTCAATGGGTTTCGGCTCGCCACGGGCTTGTCCAGCGCTTGACAGTCAGGGCAGAATCGGTTATTCCTCTCTGGAAATCCGAAATGGAAAGTCCTTACCACATTATCCGAATGTGAAAACCGTTAGAGATGGGATACAGCGAATGAAAGAAAAGACCTATTTGACCGCACCAGTGAAAAGCACCCAGATGCCGCGCGGGATACCTTACATTCTCGCCAACGAGGCGGCGGAACGATTCAGTTTTTATGGGATGCGATGCATCCTGGTTGTGTTTATGACCCAGTATTTGATGCGTGTGGACGGGGTCGCGAATTACATGGGGGAAGATCAGGCGAAAGCGATCTTCCATCTTTTTGTCGGGGCAGTGTATTTTACGCCGCTGTTGGGCGCGATCATCGCGGACGCGTTTTTTGGAAAATACCGGGTGATCTTTTGGGTATCGATCATTTACTGCCTGGGGCACCTGGCGCTGGCCATGATTGACAGCCAGGTGGGCGCGGTACTGTTTGGCTTTGTGCCCGGGGTGGATGCCAACAAGGTGGCGCTGTTCGCGGGATTGGCCCTGATCGCGATCGGCTCCGGCGGGATCAAGCCCTGCGTTTCCGCCAATGTGGGGGATCAGTTTGGCGAGTCCAACAAGCACTTGATTGAAAAGGTGTACGGCTGGTTTTATTTTTCCATCAATCTGGGTTCGTTTGTATCCACTCTACTCACCCCCTGGCTGCTGTACCGGTTTGGCCCTCACGTGGCGTTTGGGGTTCCGGGAATCTTCATGGCGCTGGCGACGGTGGCCTTCTGGATGGGGCGGTATAAATTTGTCCATATCCCCCCGGCGGGGACGGGATTCATCAAGGAGGTATTCAGTTGGGACAGCATTAAATCGCTGCGGAACCTGTTTATTATTTATGTTTTTGTCGCCATGTTCTGGGCGTTGTATGATCAAACGGGGTCATCGTGGGTGTTGCAAGCCCGCAACATGAATTTGGAATGGATGGGCATCACCTGGCAGGAATCGCAGATCCAAGCTCTCAATCACATCCTGATTATCATCTTCATTCCCCTCAGCAGTTTTGTCATATATCCCCTGATCAACAAGGTGTTTCCCCTCACGCCCTTGCGCAAGATTGGCATCGGGATGTTTTTAACCGAGATCGCCTTTGGTTTTCCCTACTGGATTGGAATTCTGATTGAACGCGGCCACACCCCCAGTATATACTGGCAGTTGATGGGGTATGTGGTGCTGACGATGGCGGAAATCTTTGTATCCATTACGTGTCTGGAATTTTCCTATACCCAGGCGCCGAACAAGATGAAGTCCTTCGTCATGTCGTTCTACCTGTTATCGGTTTCCATGGGGAACTTTTTCACTTCCTTCATCAACAGTTTCATCCAAAACGCCGATGGGACCAGCAAGTTGGAGGGATCCAGTTATTTCTTGTTCTTCATGGTGCTGATGTTGCTTGCCTCGATCGCGTTTGTGATTGTGTCGTTGTTCTACAAAGAGCAAACCCACATTCAGCAAGAGCAAGAACTGGAAGAAGCAGTGTAAATCCAAAATTCAAGATTGAAAAAAGGCCGGGCGTCTTTCCCGGCCTTTTTTCAATTCACAGTGGGAATTGGCTTTATTGCGCGTAGGCTTTGCATTCGACCAAGGCGGCCGCCTCGCCTTCCGGCCAGCCAAGCAGGGTCACGCGCAGGTGGCGAACCGAGCGGGCGTCGAAGTAGAGGCGCTGTGACTTGGACTTTTCGCTGTTGCTGGAGCGATCGGCCAGCAGAATCCAGGTGCAGCCATCGCTGGAGCCTTCGACCTTGTACTTATATTCTTTCTGATCGTATTCCCAGTTCAACTCCACCCCGCTCACGTTGTGGGGACAGCCTAAATCCACCTTCCACCACGGTTCCTTTTCCTCGGGTTTGGGACGCCACGAGGTGAAGATTTTCGCGTCATTGGCGAAGCAGGCAGTTCCATTCTCTTGGGCGGAGGAGGCTTCGGCTGTCTTGCCTAGCAGCAGATCGGGATTTCCGCTGCCCAGGGTACGCAAGAGGAAATCTTCGAAGAGC